>CATOLK010000008.1 GCA_951801155.1 uncultured Rickettsiales bacterium
AAGAAAATCTAATCTGGAATGACGTAAATAAAGGAAATCAACAAAATAAACATAAGAATATTAAACATAGAAAAATATTTCAAAGGCTTTTTATATTATAGGATATAGAAAAATTATTAATATATTTTTTTGTGTTAAAGTAATTTATTTCTGGATTCCAGATCAACAATTTCTAAGCAATAAATCGCTAAGAAATTGTACTCTGGAATGACAGGAGAGCTTTTATTATTGTTTATTCTTTTATTTTCCGTTATTTACGTTATTCCAAATTAGAATTTTTAAGCAATAAATCACTAAGAAAATGTACTCTGGAATGACGTAAATAAAGGAAAATCAACAAAATAACAAAAATATAAATATAAAAACTAAGCAGTACTTTATATCAATACCCTCCCATACATCAACTAACATCACTTGATTTTTAAAAAAAATTCATTATACTATAATTAGGTTTAATTTTCCATTTAATAATGTTAAAAGAAAAACTAAAAGATTTAGATATTTTATTTTACATAGTTATATCAATTTTGATAGCAATAGCTATTTTATTATTTGTACAAAATATTAGACTGAACAAAATAATAAAAAATATTTATTTTAGTAATACTGTAGAACAAAAACAAGAAAGAAAATTTGCAAAGGAATACAATAAATTGTTAAATGATTATAAAAAAAAGCAATTAGAATTGACGAAATTAGAGGAAATTATAAGAAAAAAAAATAGTATTTATAATGATTTTTTTGATATTGATTATCAAGATAGATTCTTTAAAAAATTTGAGAATATAACAAATAATAACCAAGAAAATAAAAAATTTTTTAAAAATCAAAGAAATAATTTTATTTATCATGCAAAATCAGAAGAAAATGAAAAGGAATTTATTGTGAAAGTAAAATTGCCAAAAGTTTTTGATTTAAATGATGTAAAAATTGATTTGAAAGATAGAAATTTGATAATAAAGGTTGAAAAACAAACAGATGTAAGTAAAGAAAATAAAAAATTTTATTCATATAATTCATTTTTTGAAAGTTTTTTAATTCCAGAAACTAAAGCAGAATTAAAGGATGTAAAAACAATTTTGAATAATAATGAATTAGTGGTTATTGTACCAATTCTAAAGTAAATTAATTTAATTATCCCACCTACTTTTGTAGGTGGTTTATAAATAATATTAAAAAATATGTATATAGAAGAAAATAAGAGTTTAATAAAAAATTTAGAAAAAATTATATCTGATATTTGGAGGTGTCTTTGACGGAGAAAACCTTATAAGGCAATTAAATATTATTACAGAGCAATCAAATGATCCGGATATTTGGAATGATAGAGAAAAAGCTGAAAATATTCTAAAAACTAAATCTAATGTAGAAAATTTGTTAAATAGATATAATGATTATAAAAATGATATAGAATCTTATAGAGAATTGTCAGAAATGGCTGAAAACGATGAAAAACTTAATAAGGAAATTAATGATAATTTGAAAAAATTGGAAAAAGATATAGATAAATTTGAAATTGAAACAATTTTTAAGGACGAAGATGATAAGAATGATTGTTTTTTGGAAATAAATACTGGTGTTGGAGGTACTGATGCTTGTGATTTTTCAAATATGCTGTTAAATATGTATGTAAAATGGTGTAAAAATAATAATTTTCATGTAGAAATTATAAATTTACAAGATGGAGATGAGGCGGGAATTACAAATGCTATTCTGCAGATAAAAGGGGTTAATGCTTTTGGTTGGTTAAAAAAGGAATCTGGAATTCATAGACTTGTTAGGATTTCGCCCTATAATGCTAATGGAAAAAGACAAACTAGTTTTTCTAGTGTATGGGTTTATCCTGTTTTTAATAATAAAATTAACATAGTAATAAATGAAAATGATTTAAAAATTGATACCTATAGATCTTCTGGTGCTGGTGGTCAACATATAAATAAAACGGATTCTGCTGTTAGAATTACGCATTTACCTACGGGAATTGTTACACAATGCCAAACACAACGTTCTCAACATCAAAATAAAGAAGAAGCTATGCGATTATTAAAATCAAGACTTTATGAGTTGGAAAGACAAAAACAACAGGATGAAAAAGATAGGATAAATAGTACAAAAACAAATAATGGGTGGGGTTATCAGGCAAGAAATTATGTTTTAAATCCATATCAATTGGTTAAAGATTTAAGAAGTGGTTATGAAGTTAATAATTTTGATAAAATGATGAATGGAGAATGTTTAACTGATTTTATTAGGGCAGAATTAATTAATAAAACTGTTATATAAAATTTTATTTGTGTTTTAGTCAATGATTATTTAAACTTTTTATTTATTTCTGTTTGGGGATTTTAATTTTAAATAAACAAATATAATAAATATAAAAAAATGAAAAGTGAACAGTGCTAATATTTATAAAAAAGTTGAATTAAAAAATTATTATAATATATTTACATAAAATATTTTTGTATATAAATATGAAAATTTTATTATATCAACCAGATATAGCTGGAAATGTTGGAACAATTATTAGAATGTGTGCCTGTTTAGGATTAGAATTAAATATAGTTGAACCGTGTGGTTTTCCATTTGATGATGAAAGAGTTAAAAGATCATCAATGGGTTATTTTGAACGAGTTATTATAAAGAAGTACGATAGTTTTGAAAATTTTAAAAATGAAAATAAAAATTGTAGGATAGTGTTGTTAACTATAAAAACTGATAAAAAATATTGTGATTTTAAGTTTAAAGAAAATGATGTTTTGATGGTTGGTAGAGAGACTAATGGGGTGCCGGAAAATATACATAATTCTGTAGATGAAAGAGTTGTTATACCCATGAAAAGTGGAACCAGATGTTTAAATGTAGCGGTAAGTTTGGCTATGGTGGTCGGTGAGGCCTTAAAACAATGTAATTTATTTTAATTTTTATTAATTGATTTTTATTAAGTTATTTCTATTATATATTCATAATTATAATTTTAGGAATAAATATAAGTATTGTAAAAACATCACTAGAAAGATTTCAAAAAGAATTGAATATTTTAGGGGTAAAAAATTTGGATATTAATAATATTACTGATGAAGATAAAAGTAAAATTTCAGAATTAATTAAAAATCCAAAAAATAAAAAATTTAGAAAATATTTAAAGATATGTATTGCTAATAATAATGAATTACCAGAAGAATTTGTAAAATCTCTTTTTGATTATTATAAAGAAATAAGAGGAAAAGCTGAAATTGCTAAAAAATATTTTAAAAAACTTGAAGAAAAAAAAGAAAAACAAAATGCTATACTTAGAGATATAGAAAAAAAAGAATATTCTGCAAACAAATTCTCAGATAAAGATATATTTTCTATAAAATGTAAAGAAGGTAATTATGAAAAACTAGATGAGATAAAAGAATTAAGAGGTAAAACAATAGTTATATATTATGATAAAATTTTAGATCAAATGGTAGCTCAACCGTTAGAATATTTTGAAAAAAAACCGAAAGAAGAAAAAATTGAAATAATTGAACAAACTAACAACATTCATGTAGAAGGTCATAGATTTGGAAACTCTAAAGGTACAAGAAATTATTTAGATGATTTTCTTATGGAAGGAGATAAGAAAACTTTTGCAATTTTACCGGCAATTAAAGCAAATATATTTCAACCCAAAAAAACAGCAGAGAAAGAATGTTTAAAAATAGCTAAATTTATAGAAAATAGTTTAAATTTATATAAAGAAAATACTAATAAAGAATATAATAAAAGAATTGTGTTATCTGGAAATTCTATATCAAATTATACAGCGGTTAAGATTGCTAATTATTTAAATGAGAATGGTTTTATTAAAAAAATAAAAACAGATTTAAGAATTAATCAACCAGCAGAAGGTGGTTTTGGGCCAGTTCAAGTTAATGAATCAGATTTAGATATTAATAAAAATATTTTTGATAATTTAAGTTCTTTGATAGTTTCTAATGGAAAATTTGATAATTGGAATGGTTTTACTGCTTTTCATAAAAAGGATATTTTTTTAAATTAACAAAAAAAATTTATGAAATGTGCAAAAAAGAATTTGACGAAAATAATGTTAATATTGAAGGTGCTGTTAATATATTTAAATTAGATGGAAAAACTTTGGATAAACCAATAAATTTGACGGTTGAAGATGGTAAAGAAGTAACTTATAAAAATGCTATAGAACAATCAAGTATAGAAGAACAGGAAATCTATTATGAAAAATTTCCTGAAGAATTTAAATTATATTTTAATTTTGCTAACGATACTAAAGGAAAAATTAATAAAGTACCTGAAAAAAATTTTATTGATTTTAGTGTAATAGATGAAAATGGAAAAAAAATAATAGCAAGTTATTCTTTAATTGAAAACAAAATTGATAAAATAAAAATTGTAGAAAATAATAAAGAAATAGAGATTAAAAACAAAAATATAGATAATAATCATGAATGTATAGTATATTTAAAACATGATAATAAATTTGATTATCTAAATTTAAAAAAAGAAAACGATCAAATAAATGTTGATATTTTAATATCAGGTAAACAAAAATCTAATTTAAAATTAAAAATTAATAAAAATGGTGAAATAAATTTTGAAAACTAAGAAGAAAAAAACAAAGTACAACATTTTATAGAAATAGATTTATTAAAAAATATTTTATCAAAGGATTCAATTAAACTATCAAAACAAGAACAGAATAAACTTTTGAATGACACTAATAGTCTAGATAGTGCTTTGAATGCTTTTTGTCAAGAAAACCAAAGAATACTTGGTTAAATCTGAACTTACGATACTTATTTATATAATGGACTTCTTGCATAAAACTATTTTTATTTTCTACATATATTTAATAATTTTATTTTTTAATAATTTTTATTTTTATATCTTTTTTTTATTAGATTTGTTATTTCTTTTATTTTCCATTATTTACATAATTCAATAATAATTTATTAAACTCTTTTATCACTATATCTTCATAAGATCCTGTTGGATATAAAAACAATATTTTATTCATTTTTTCTCGCTTTATTTATCAAATAAAAATCAATTAAAGTTAACCAAGCCATAGCCTCCACAACCGGAACAGCCCTTGGTAAAACACAAGGATCATGTCTGCCATTAGGGATATATTTAACATTTTTGCCATAAATATCAATTGTATTTTGTTCTTTAAAAATTGTTGCAGTTGGTTTAAAAACTACTCTAAAATTAATTTCTTCACCGTTTGAAATTCCACCCTGGATTCCACCGGAATGATTAGTTTTTGTATGAATTATTCCATTTTCATTTATAAATTCATCATTAAAAGTTGAACCGGTATAATTTATAGAATCGAAACCATCACCTATTTCAAACCCTTTTACTGCATTTATACTTAACATTGCAGCACCCAATCTTGATGATAATTTATTAAAAACAGGCTCACCAAGCCCTACTGGACAATTTTTTATAAAACATTGAACAATTCCACCAATAGAATCTCCATTAGATTTAATATTTTCGACTAACTCTATCATTTGCTTAGCTTTTTCTATATTTGGGCATCTAATTATATTTGATTCTATTATATTTTTATCTATTTCATTGAAATTATTAAAATTTACCTTAATATTTGAAATTTGTTGAACAAAAGCTATTAAATCTATACCTTTACTTTTTAAAAATTTTTTTGCTATAGCACCAGCAGCAACTCTGCAAGCCGTTTCCCTAGCAGAAGATCGTCCTCCACCTCTATAATCCCTTATACCATATTTTTTAAAATAAGTATAATCTGCATGAGAAGGTCTAAAAATATCTTTTATACTTGAATAATCTGCTGATTTATGATCTTTATTCATAATAATTAGCATAATTGGTGTTCCGGTGGTTTTTCCTTCAAAAACACCGGACATAATTTTTACGATATCGTCTTCTTTTCTTTGGGTAGTTATAGAGCTTTGTCCTGGTTTTCTTTTATCTAATTCTCTTTGTATATCTTCTTCGTTAATTTCAATATTTGACGGACAACCAGTAATGATACAGCCTATTGCTTCGCCGTGCGATTCTCCAAAAGTTGTAATTTTGAATAATTCTCCGAATGTGTCTCCCATTGTTTTTAAATATGATATTATTAATATATTCAAAAAGTTTTAATTAAATATTTTCCTTTTTTAATTTTTCCATAAATTCATCAAATTTACCATTAGAAATTATAGATTCAATCTCCATTCTTTGATTAGATATAAAACTTATTCCTTCAGTTATAATATCTGTTATATAATATATATTATTTTTTTTAGTTATTCTAAAAGTATTATTTACACTTTTATCCTGCAATTTTATTTCAGTATCAACCATAAATAAATTTTCCTTCTTTTTTTCTATTTTTAGAATTTTATAATTTTCTTTTTTATAACTATCAAGAAATGATATATAATTTTTTATCAAACTTTTTGAATAATATTTTATAAAATCTTTTTTAGTATTTTCATCAAAACTATTTCTATTTTTACCTAAAATAAAATTACCAATCCAATTTAAATCTAAAATTTTATTAGCTAAATCATATGTTGCATCTTCTTTCTCTTTTTTAGTTTTTAATTTAGATATTTTTTCAAATTCAGCAGAAAAATTCTCAATAAAATTTTCTATTTCTGAATTTTCTGTTGCTTTTGCGTTATTTATTAGTAATATAAAACTAAATAAAATTAAAATTAAATATTTTAAATTTTTCATCTTTATCTCCTTTTTTGTTTATAAATTAAATTTTGTAGGTAACTTTCTCTTAAGAAAATATAAGGATCAAAACTTTTTTTCAAGAATTGATTATTTAAATCTACGGCAGTTTCTAATTCTGACTCATATTTACCAATATATTGCGGAATTTTTAAACGATCCGGTGTTAAACTTTTATTATCTTTAACTTTAAGTAAATTCCAATTTAATGGGTTTACAAAAAAATCTGCTGCCATTCCTATGCCTTCCCTTGTAGTTGTGGGACCCAAAAACGGCAACATTATATAAAAACCATTCTTAATACCATAAAAACACATAGTATCACCAAAAGTTCTTTTTTCTCTATAAAAACCAAAATATTTTGCAGGATTAAAAAGACCAAAAATACCCACTGTTGTATTGGTTGCAAAAGTTGCTATAGTTTTTACAGAATTTATAATATCAAATTCTAAAATTGAGTTTATTAATATCATAGGATCTGAAAATCTATCGCCAAAATTTGCAAATCTTTCTCTAAAAAAATCAGAAAATATAAACCTAAATCCATTTATTGTCGGTTCACCTACATTATTTAGTAAATAAATGTTAAAATCAAACATTTTTCTATTTAATTTTTCAAATGGATCACCAATTTTTTCTGTATTTTTATCGTTTATATCGTAGTCACTATATTCATCATATTCATCATATTCATTATAATCCTCAATAGCCTCTTGTTCATTGAGTAAAATATTTTTATCTTTAGCAAAAATAAAATTTATGTTGCCTGTTAATATAAAAAATAGCAATATAAATATTATTTTAAATTGCAATTTTATATATTTCGTTTTCAATTTCATTTATATTATATGTACTTTTGTAAGTTTCGATAATTTTTTCAACTTTATTTTTATTTATGATATCTAATAATTTTTCAGAATAATTTACCTTATAATTTTTTATATCTTTTAAAAGATTTGAAGCTTTTTTATTTTCTCTTAAAAGAATATAAACTAAAGCAAGTAAATATTTTGCCTGTTCTTCATTTGGCCATAATGTAAGAATGATTTTTAATCTGTGATAACTTTCCTTAACCATACCAAATTCAATAAATTCCACTGCCTGTGATAAATTATTAATTTTTAAATATTCAAATTTTCCAGATACAATACTTAATTTATATTTAAATTGCTTCGCATAATTTGTTGTGAAAATTCTCATCTTATTTATAAAATTCATATTATTTCTCCTTGGTTTTTAATTCTTCTAAAACTTGTTTTTTTAATTCTAAATTATTTCTTTTACCATTTCCCATAAGTGGTAGTTCATCTTTATATAAAATGATTCTAGGTAGGAATAACTCAGAAATTCCATTATTTTTAATATAGTTTTGCAACATTTCAATTGTCAACGATCTATTACTTGTAACAAGAACTATTTGTTCTCCTTTTGATTCATGCTCTATTGCTACAGCCCCGTAAATAAAATCTGTTTTTAACCATTCAGAACATTTTTCTGCTATATTTTCAACAGCTGTTAAGGAAATCATTTCGCCACCAATTTTTGCAAATCTTTTTAATCTGTCCTTTATAAATAAATACCCAGCATTATCAACTACATCACCTGTTTCGTACCATCCATCTTCTAAAGGTATTATTTGTCCTGGTTTGTCACTTTTTATATAACCTTTCATTATATTAGGTCCTTTAACACATAAAATTCCACCTTTTTCAATCCCCTCTATTCCTTTAATTTCATACTCAATAGCTGGCAAAATTTGACCTATAGAACCAAATTTGCAACAAGATCTGGTATTAAAAGTTACTACAGGAGTACATTCTGTAGCACCATAACCCTCTAATAATCTTACTCCAAATCTTTCCATCCAAATATTTCTTGTATCCTGTTTTATAGCTTCTGCGCCACCAAGCATAAATCTCATATTATTAAAATCATAAGGATGAGCTACTTTTGCATAACATCTAAAGAAAGTATCTGTACCAAACATCATGGTTGCACCAGTTTCATAAATTATTTCTGGAATTACTCTATAATTCAATGGAGAAGGATATAAAAATACTCTTCCACCAGATAATAGTGGGAATAAAGTTCCAACAGTAAGTCCAAAACTATGAAACATAGGTAAAATATTAAATACCAAATCTGTATTATTTACATCAACTATTGATCTTAATTGCACAACATTTGCATTTATATTACTATGAGTCAGAACAACAGCTTTTGGAGTCCCTTCAGAACCAGAAGTAAATAATATTACACAATTTTTGTCTCCACTTTTTTTAAATGGAACTCTTTTTTTCTTATATTTTAAATAGGCTGTAATTTTATTTTTTAAAGTAATTCTTTCTTTTATATCTTCCAAATACAAAATATTTATATCGGCATTAGTTAAAGCTTTAACTAATTCATCTAATTTATTATTTAATACAAATTCTCTTGATGTAATAACATTTTTTATAATTGCAGTTTTACACATAGATATCACATTTGCAATTCCTGTGGAAAAATTTAACATAGCAGGAACTCTTTCGTACATAGTTAAACCAAAAAAAGTGTACAAGTTATCGCAACAATTTGGCAATAAAACACCTATATTTTCTTGTCTATTAAATAAATTTCTAAAATATCTACCCAATAAGAAACTATTATATATTATATCTTTAAATGTTTGCGGTTCTCTTCTTGCATCTTCAAGAAAAGTAGGTCTATCAAATAATCCACTTTTACCATGTATTTTTGACATTTGTATCAAAATGTTGAATATGGAAACATCTTTTTTAAATAATGATTTAAATTTCATATTACTCATTATTTTCTGTACTTTATTACTTATATAATCCCTTTGTTTTCTTAAATTGTCATCAATTTTAAAATTTACTGGTTTATTTATAAAAATTCTAGTTTTAGGAAAAGGTCTTAGTGGTAATTTTCCATTTAAAATTGAAAAATATTTACTATATTCCATACCATCTATCCAAATAGGTACAATAACTGCTTCAGCTTTATCCGCTATAATTCCAGGTGCTTCATAAATTTTCATTAATCCACCCGTATTAGTTAATCTTCCTTCCGGGAACATAAAACATTTTTTTCCACTTTCTACTTTTGCTAAAACAGTCTTAATTGATGTAGGGTCCATTGGATTAAACTCTATTACGTCAACACCTTTTAATAAAAATCTAATCCATCTTTTTCTCATTAAATAACTATTTAATGCAAAAAATGTATCATCTGGCAAAAATGCATACATTAAAATAGGATCTAAAAAAGATACATGGTTTGATATAAAAATTACTTTTTTTGGCAAAGTTTTAATATCAAAATTTATTTTGCATTTTATCTTCAAACATTTAAAAATTATTTTTAATAATTGTTTTTTTATACTAAAAGACATTCTAACCCCTATTCATTATTCATATATTTTAAATCCATATTGTTTTAAAAATCTTAAATCCCCATCATATAAATATCTCATATCTTTAATACCATATTTTAACATTGCCATTCTTTCAATACCAAAAGCAAAAGCAAAACCTTGATATTCGTCAGTATCAATGCCAGCATTTTTTAAAACATTATGATGTAACATTCCGGCCCCTAAAATTTCTATCCAATCATCTCCTTCTCCTAAAATTATTTTATCATTAGTTTTTCTATATTTTATATCAACTTCTACACTAGGAGAAGTAAAAGGAAAATAACTTGGTCTAAATCTTAAAGGAACATTTTCTAAACCAAAAAATTTTTTCATTATTGTAATTAAACAATTTTTTAAATCTTGCATATTTATATTTTTATCCACATAAACCACATCTATTTGATGAAACATAGGGCAATGGGTTGCATCCATTTCACTTCTAAATGTTTTTCCTATAGTAAAAAATTTAAAAGGTGGTTTTTTATCTTTCATTTCCCTTGAATCTACAGAAGTTGTTTGAGTTCTTAATAAAAGAACATTATTATTTTCATAATCATTTTTTAAATAAAAAGTATCTTGCATTTGTCTTGCTGGGTGATGTTTTGGTATATTTAAGCCTTCAAAACAATTCCAATCATTCTCAATTTCGCTTCCACTAGTTAAAGAAAAACCCATAGAGTACATAATATTTCTTAATTCTTCTTCTACTTTGGATATAGGATGAATTAAACCTTCTTCGTTTTTTCTGACTGGCAAAGTTATATCAATAACCTCTCTTTTTAACTCTTCTTCTACTTTTTTTTCTATTAATTCTTTTTCTTTTTTTTCAATTTCTTCTGTTATAAATTCTTTGAGTTCATTTATTTCTGCACCTTTTTTCTTTTTTTCTTCAATGTTTAAATTTTGTATTTCTTTAAATAAACTAAAAACTTCACTTTTTTTACCTAAAAATTCTGCTCTGATGTTTTTTATATCTTCTAAATTGTTTACGAATTTTATTTTCTCTAAAAATTTGTTTTTAATATTTAACATAAAAATCCTTGTTTTCTGTTTGTTTATGTTTTTTATAACTATATAAAGTTTATTTATTTAAAAATTATTTTCAATAGGATAAATTTGTTTGCATTGAAAAAGTTTTTTGTCTTTTAGGATTTTTGTTTTTGTAATTGCAATAAAAAATACTAGAATTCTTGCATAAAATTATTCTTATTTTCTATATATATTTAATAATTTTATTTTTTAATAATTTTTATTTTTATGTCTTTCTTTTTTTATTAGATTTGTTATTTCTTTAATTTCCCTTTATTTACGTCATTCCAGATTAGATTTTCTTGTAAGCTTGTCTTACTAGAAAATCTTAATGTGGAATCCAGAGAATATAAAAGATGTTAAATATAAAAAAATATTTTAAAGATTTTTTTTGATAATGAAAGCATTAAAAATAAGAAGGATATTATATAAAAAAGAGATAGGAACTATTTGAAAATTATAAAATTAAACTCCTCTTCCTTTGCCCTGTGATGCATCCTTTGCATGCATCATATTTACCCAATAACCAGCGTCATTTTGAGTTTTTAATGTTTCAGCATGTTGCATCAAATAAGAAACTTTTTGTCCTAAAATCATAGCAGTCCAACGACCAACAGGTTTTACCATACCAACAATTTCTTTTTTATCAAAATCCGGATCTAAATCTATATCTTGATCTCCAATTCTTGGTAGTCGTTGAACATTTTGTAATTTTATAGCATTTTCTCGAGCTTTTTGTTTTTCAACATCTTTATCCCTATACATAATATCATTTCTTGACGAAGGAATATAAGGTTTTTCCTTTTTATCCTTCGGACGAATCATTTTTATTAAAGCTTCATATTTTCTTATCATATACAGAAAAAATAAAGCCATAACTATCCTTACTATAGTAAGAATTATAAAGACTATAACCGTTAAAGAAATAAAAACAATTAATATTTTATGCATTTTGCATTTTAATTAAAATTTACATAAAATAATTGATTTTTAAAATCTTTATTCTCAGCCCATTCTAGGTATTCTTTGACATTTTCATTATCTAAAGCTACTTTTTTAATTGTATTATTATCAAGACTTTCTAAAACTTGTCTTCTTTTTTGAATTAAATCATCTTCACTACCTGGTTTTGGCGGCAATAATGGTTGTCCACCGCCATTTATACAACCACCTTTACAATTCATAACTTCTATATAATGATAATCTTTATATTTACCGCTACTTAAAAATTCTTTTACATTTTTTGGACTAGAAATTACAGCTATTTTTAATTTTTTACCAGCAATTTCAACATCTGCTTCTTTAAAATTAATTCCATTTTCTTCTATATTTTTGAAATTTAACCCCTCAAAATCTTTATTTTCAAGCTTTCTTTTTACAACTCTTAAGGCAGATTCCATAACACCACCACTTTTTCCATATATTACAGCACCACCACTATATTCAGAAAGACTATCTGCTTCACTTTCTTCAATATTTGCAAAATCTATATTACTTTCTTTAATCATTCTTCCTAATTCTCTAACTGTTAAAACATAATCAACGGCTTTCATATCATTATAAATATAAATTTCATCCTTTTTAGAGGTGCAAGGCATTATTGATACAACAATTATATTTTTTGGGTCAATTGAATTTTTTTCTGCCCACCAAGTCTTAAAAGCCATACCAGAATGAATATGTGGTGACATTGCTGTTGTTAAATTATTTATAAGTTCTGGACTATACTTTTTTACAAAATTTACCCAAGAAGGGCAGCAAGCAGTAAACATTGGTAAATGTTCATTTTTTTCTAGTCTTTCCATTAGTTCTTCTGCTTCAATTATACTTGTTATATCTGCTCCAAAATTTACATCAAAAATCTTAGAAAATCCTAACAATCTAAGACAGGTATTGATTTTTTTTTCAACATTCAAATTATGTTCTAATTTAAAAATTTCATTTATTGATGCTCTAACAGATGGAGCGTATTGAACTATTACGGTTTTATTTTTATCTTGAATTATATCTTTAACTTCATTAATATTTTCTTGTTCTCTCATGACATTTACAGGACAAACAAGTGTACATTGCCCGCAGTTAACACAAGGATTTTCTTCTGAAAAAACTATATATCCGTCCTTTCCCTTTCCTTCCATTTTTAAGTGACAAATTCCTATGCTGTTGCATTTTTGAACACATTTTGTACATTTTATACATTTATCTTTGATAAATTCTATTGAATTACCTTTTTTAATTATATTTACACTGTCTCCCATATTGCTATTGAAAAATTTTTGTTTTTATTTTAAAAATGTTAATATTAAAATCAATTATTATTTTTTAATCTTATTTTTTTAATTCCTTTTATTAATTTAATGATACACTCACTTATATTTCCTATAATATTTATTTTTTTTATTACTTGTATATATATAAATTATTGCCAATAAATAAAAAAATAAAACTCTAATATCGACGGAATAGTAGTAATATTATTGGAAAATTATTAAATGTTATTTATAGAGTTAAAATAATCAATTTTTATCTAAATATTTCACAATTTCAGCTAAATCTATTTTTTCTTCTTTAGCTTCTTTAAGATTTTTAACTGTCAATATCTCATTTTTAACCTCATCTTCCCCAACAATAATTGCAAATTTACTATTAATTTTATTTGCAATATTCATTTTTTTCTTAACTTTACCATTCGTAATTAATTCACAAATTATATTATTTTCAAAAAGTTTTTTTTGCAAATTTAAACAAAAATCTATATTTTCATCCTCTATTGGAATAATTGCAATTGTTTTATCTTCCTCTAATTCTTTATTTAATAGTAACATCAATCTTTCAACACCAGCAGCACAACCAATTGCAGGGGTATTTGGTCCACCCATTTGGCCTAAAAGTTTATCATATCTACCACCGGCCAATATTGTACTTTGTGCTCCCAAATCCTCTGTTGTAAATTCAAATACAGTAGATGTATAATAATCCAAACCTCTAACAAGTAAATTATTTACTTCAAAATTTATATTTAAAAATGTTAATTTTTCTAATATATTATTAAAAAATTCTTTATCATCATTTGTATAATAATCAGAAATTATAGGTGCGTTTACCAATAATTTTTTATCTTTTTCGTCTTTTGAATCTAAAATTCTTAAAACATTTTTTTCTAATCTGATTTTACTATCTTCAGATAAATCGCTTTTATATTTTTCAAAATATTCTTTAAGTGCCGTTTCAAAATTTTCTCTACTTTTTTCACAACCTAAAGAGTTAATTTCTAATTTAATATTTTTTAATTCTAAATTTTGTGGAAATTCATAGGCCATTTGTAAAATATTTACATCGGCCATATAACTTTCATTTCCAAAATATTCAAAATTCACTTGATTAAATTGTCTCTGTCTTCCTTTTTGTGGTCTATCATAACGAAAAACTGGACCGTAGGAAAATAATTTTAAAGGAAATTTATTATTCAATTCTGGATTACTTATTATAGACCTAACAACACCGGCTGTAAATTCTGGTCTTAAACTTAAAAAATTTCCACCTCTATCTTCAAATTTATAAACTTCTTTCATGACTACATCACTAGAATCCCCTAAATTTCTTTCAAAAACTTCACTAAATTCAAATATCGGGGTTATTATTTCTTTAAAATTATATAATTTTGAAATTTTTTTTGCTAAACCTATAATATAATTGTATTTTAATATGTCTTTACCAAATAGATCTTTTGTTCCTCTAACTGTTTGTAACTGCATTTTTTTAAAAATTTATGTTTTAAATTTATTAAAAAAAATTTTTAAGTAAAAGTCAATTGTTATTTTTATTAATTTAATTTTAATTTTTTTATTTGATATATTTTTGAACTTTATCCTCAATATAGTGTTTCTATATCTTTTTTAAATAGTTAAGATATATAAACAAACAATCTACTTTTTTAATTATTTTAGTAGTGTTGATAAATACATATTTATGCAAAAGGTCTATTATTTATTTTCTTCTTTAAAATTATTTTAAAGAAGAAAATACAGTTGAGCCTATTATCAATAAGGTTCCAAATGTTTGAATAACTGTTAAACGTTCATGTAAGATAATAATCGATAATAATATCGTCAAAACCGGGGCAATTGATAATATTATTCCTGTTTTTATAGCACCTATTTTTTCTATTGATTTTAGAAAGCAAACATATGGTAAAGTAAAACAAAAAACAGCACAACTAATAAGTAATGTTAATAATATCCAATTATTTAAAGTATATTTTATATTTACTAAATCATTACTAAAAAACAAAAATACAGTTGAACAAATTGAAGCTGCAATAAAAGCATAAAACCAATATACTAATTGATCAGATATCTCAACCTTTGAGTTTTCTTCTAAAATTGAATAAATTGCGTTAAATAATGAACTAGACAGAGCAATTATTATTCCGGTTATAACATTTGTAGAACCTTCTATTTTTCCTATTGTCAGTATTAAACCTATCATCATAATAAGAATGCTAATAATATCTTTTTTTTCAAGTTTTTTACCTAATAAAATTCCATTAATAGCCAATATAAATATTGGATAGGAAAATACTAAAACTTTTTGAATTCCAGCATCTATATATTCCAAAGATTTTAGACTTGTGGCATTAGTCAAAAACAGAGCAACCAAACCTCCATTAAAGATAGCCATAATCATTCCTTTTCTATTGATATTTTTTAGAAAAGAGAAATTTTTATATTTAATCAGAAGAATACAAAACATAAAAATAACGCTAAAAACTGAAGAGTAAAAAAGCATTACATAAGAATTCATATAATCGTAATTATATATATTTTTTGCTAATATACCTAAACTTGCAAAAAAAGCTGCGGTTAATAAGGCATAAATAGAATTTTTATCAAACATATAAAAAAATTAATAATAATATATTGTATTATTTTATTATTTTTTAAAATGTCAAATACTTTTTGATTTTGTGGAGATTACTAAATTTATTAGACCTCCTGTATAAAACTATTCTTATTTTCTATATATATTTAATAATTTTTATTTTTATATCTTTCTTTTTTCA
>CATOLK010000009.1 GCA_951801155.1 uncultured Rickettsiales bacterium
TAAATATAAAAGTAAAAATGAGGAAAGTTTTTCCCAAATGATATGAACCAGTACACAAAATCAAAAATATCTTGAAATTTAAAAAATATCTTATATAATATGCAGGAAAGGATTCTTAGCTTAGTTGGTAGAGCGACTGACTCTTAATCAGTAGGTCGCGGGTTCGAATCCCGCAGAATCCACCATTACATGTGTAATAAATTTATTAATTTTATGTTTATTTTATGTCAAAAGAAGATGTTATAATAATGCAGGGAACGGTTACCGAAGTTTTACCAAATACAATTTTTAGAGTTCAATTAGTAGAGATGGGAGATACAATTATTACGGCTTATATATCTGGTAAAATAAGAAAAAATAAAATTAGAATATTAAAAGGTGATACTGTTGAATTAGAAATGACATCCTATGATTTAACAAAAGGTCGAATTACAAGGAGACTTAAATAGTGGACTTTATTTTAGCTTCTCAATCCAAATTTAGACTGCAATTATTAGAAAAAATTTATTGCGTTCCTAAAAAAATAGTTCCGGCAGATATAGATGAGAGCCCACTCAAAAAAGAAAAACCAGAAGATTATGTAAAAAGAATTGCAAAATCAAAAGCTATGAAAGTAGCAGAAAACTATAAAAATGAGAATATTTTAGCTGCTGATTCTATAGTTGCTTTAAATAGACAAATAATTCAGAAACCACACGATGTTGAAGAAACTAAAACTTTTCTAAAAAAATATTCTAACAAAAATATCAGAGCTTTAACGGGTGTTTGTTTTATAAAAAAAGATGGTGCATTAATATTAAAGCTAGTTGAAACAAAAATAAAATTTAAATCTTTAAATGACAGAGATATAAATGATAGTATAAAATATTCGAAAAATTTAAGTTGTGCCGGCGGTATCAGTATAGAAAACTTTTCAGAATGCCTTATAAAAAAAATAAATGGTTCTTATTCAAATATTGTTGGTTTACCATTATATGAGGTGAGAAATATACTTATTTCTTGTGGAGTTTTATAAATATCTGTTAATTATAATAACTGCTAAACCATTTTTTAATGTAATTGTTATTTTATCTTTTTCAATTATATTTGAAATTCCACCAACAAATCCAAAATCTAAATCAATTTTATTGAGTGGCCATTTTAAATCGTTGCAACAAATTTCTTTTACATTTGTCAAAGGTATAATTGATAAAGTTTTTCCTTTTTTATTTTCTATTTCTAATTTATCTTTTAGTAAATAAATTTCTTCATTATCTCCAATAATCTTACATTTAATTTTATTTGGTATATATTTAAGTGTCAATAAAGTACAAAGTGTGTGATCGAATCTATCACCAGTTCCACATAAAATTATTATTTTGTTAATATTTTGTTTATATTTATCCAAAATATATTTTAATGAAAAAAATAAATCACTTTCATCTTGGTTATCTTTTAGTATTATTTTTGTAAAATTAGATTTATAATTATCTAATATTTTTTGATCAATAGAATCAAAATCTCCAAAAATATAATGAGGAATGTAATTTTTATTTATTTTATATAAATTGTTCAAACCACCATCAACACAAATAATTTTATCAAAACTTAAAAAATAATCTTTTGGTAAAATATTTGGTATATTTTCGCAATTTCCATTAACAATAAATAATATATTCACTTTTTATATTAATAATTTAATTATACCTATAATATCTATAGTTAAATAGACAAATGAATTTATTGCTAAACCAAAACTTTTTTTTACTAAAGCACTTATTAAACAATTTAAAGTATTTATAATATAAATTGTATACAATAGTATAAAATTTGCATCTTGCATTTTAAAAGTAATATAAGATGCCGCTAGCACTCCACTAATAATACAACTTATTTCATTAATAAATAATAATTTATTATTTTGCCATTCGTCTTTAAACCAACCCATGATATTAAATATATTTTATTGTTTTCTGTTTTTATTTTATATATAAAAAGTTTTATTTCAAATAATATTTATTTAATGTATATTTATTTTAATTCTAATTATTGTTAGAATTAAAAAATTTAAATATCAATCCATTCCAACATAAAAATAAATAATTCTAAAATACGAATAATACTATTTAATGTGTAAATGGGTAGTGCCTAATTACTAATATATTATATCTTCTGCAATTTTTTTACTTAATTCTGAAATTAACAAATTATATTCATTAACTAATTTAGAATAATCAATTTTATCAATTGAAATTTTATTTAATAAATTTATATGTTTTGTTTCAATTTTACCATATTTATCTTTTATTGTATAAAAAGAATCCAACTCCACAAAACCATTAAAATTTCCATCCATTCTATTTACTTCAATTTGAATTACATAATCAAAATTATCTTTTTCAAAATTAATGGATTTTGCAGTAAAGTTTTTATTATAACTAGATATATTATCCGCTACAGCTCTTTGAATAGAATATTGTAAAGATTCCAACCATCTATTTGTTTCAGAAACACTAAATTCTGATTCATTTTTTACTGTAACTATTTGTGGACGGCTTAAATAATTTGGAATAATTACTTGTTTTATACCTATACTAATTTTTTTATTATTTTCAATTTCAAAATTATTATTTTTTATCGCCGTTATATTATAAAAATTTGATGGCTTACTGGTAGCACAACTAACTATTAAAAAACATAATAATAAAAAACAAATTTTTTTCATAAATTCTCCTATTTTTAAAATTAATAATCGTTTTTACCCTTTAATAGAGATTCTGGATGCCTTTCCAAATAATCAATAAAATTATGCAAAGATTTAGCAGCTTCCCCAATATTCTTTACAGTACCATTTAAATTATCAAATAATTCAGAAATATCAATATTTTTATTATTTGTTTTATTAATTTTTTTTATAAATATTGCAGTTTCATCCATAATAATTGGCAAATGTTTATTTATAGTATAAAGTAATAAATTAATATTTTCTATTATATCTTTAATCGGTAAATTTTGTAAACCTCTTGTTAATTCTCCTTTTGATGATAAAACTGTAGGAATCTCAACTATATTATTATCTTCAAATTTGTGTTTTAATTCAATTTTTGAATTTGGTAAAATTTCCAACTCTATCATCAATTGCCCTGTAATTATACTATATGTATTAAGTCTGCCTTTTAAACCCTCATTTACCAATCTTTCAACAAACAATTGCTTATCTTCAAGTTTTTCTTGATTAGTGGTTTTAAAAATATTATCAAAATCTATACTAATATATACGGGAATACTAAAAGATAAATTTTCTTTATCAACTATAAGATCTATTTTTGAGACTTTTCCAATTTCTACACCTCTGAACATAACCGGAGAACCAATACTTAAATTTTGTATAGGTTCATTAAAATATAGTACAAATAAGCTATCTTTTTTTACAAAAATTCTTCCTTTGATTAAAATAAAAAAAGACATCAAAAACAATAATATTCCAATTATTACAAATAAACCTATAAATTTTTTATTTATCATTTTTTTATTGGTCATTTTTTACCTCTACTTAAAAAATTAAAAACTTTTTCATTTGGCGGATTTTTTAATAATTCTTTAGGATCTCCTTTTGCTATTATTGTTTTTTCTTCAATATCTAAAAATATAGAATTATTACCAATAGCAAAAATTGAACTTAATTCATGAGTAACTACGACTATAGTAGTTCCCAAACTTTTATTTATTTCTAAAATTAAATCATCTAAAAGTTTTGAACTTATAGGATCCAATCCAGCTGATGGCTCATCAAAATATACAATTTTTGGATCTAAAGCTAAAGCTCTAGCAAGTCCTGCCCTTTTTTTCATACCACCACTTATTTCAGAAGGATAAAAATCTTCAAAACCAGCCAAACCAACTAAAGCAAGCTTAAACTGTACTAAATCTTTAATATCTTGTTTTGAATAATCTGTATATTGTTGCAATGGCAGAGCTACATTTTCTCCTAAAGTCATAGAACTAAATAAAGCCCCGCTTTGGTATAATATACCTGTTTGCTTCATTATTTCATTTTTTATTTTATTTTTTGATTTATATAAATCAAAACCATTTATATAAACATTACCAATTGTAGGTTTTTTTAGCCCAGTTAAAATTTTTAGTAAACTACTTTTTCCACAACCACTACCTCCCATAATTATAAAAACATCTCCTTTATTAACTTCAAAATTTACATTTTTCATTAATGTAAAATCATCATAGGCTATTGTTAAATTTTTTACTTTTATAGGATAAACTATTGAAGTATTTTTATCTGTCATATACCAAATACCTCGCAAATTAAAGTTATAATTCCAGTTGAAATTATTATCCAAACTATTGAACTTACAACGGATTTAGTTGTTGCTTTTCCAACTTCATCTGCATCTTTTCCACAATTTATACCATAATAACAACCACATAATGCTATAATAATTCCAAATACTAAACCATGAAAAATTCCAATTGAAAAATTATTCAAATCTAATACATCAATAGACATTTGATAATATTTTTGAGGTGGAATATTCAATATAAAAATTCCGACAAACCCCCCGCCGATTATTCCAATTATATTTGAAAGTAAAGTCAAAAAAGGCATAGTAATAATTAGAGACAAAATTCTTGGTAAAAGTAAAAAATCTACTACAGGAATTCCCATAGTTTTTAAAGCGTCGATTTCTTCATTTACTTGCATAGTTCCAATAGTAGCTGCGTAATTTGCACCAGTCCTACCAGCCATTATTATAGCCGTCATTACTGCACCCATAATTCGAACCATTGCAATAGAAACTAAACTTGCCACATAAATTTCTGCACCAAAAGCTTTTAATTGTATTGAACCTACAAAAGCTAAAATAAGACCTACCATAAAACTAATTAAAGATACTATTGGAACAGCTTTATAGCTACAATCCTCTAAAGACATTAAAAAATCATCAACTCGCATAACTGCTTTTGAAAAAATAAAATTTTTTAATGAAAGTAAAGATATTTTTAAAAATAAGAATCCTTTTGTACATGAGTTTACAGAATTTAAAAAACTATTTCCAATATTTTCAAAAAAACTTTCTTCTGTTTTATTTTTAGTACTTGGCTTTCTATCTACGGAAAAGGCAAGCTTGATTAAAGATTTTAAATTTTCTGGTAATTTATCTAAATTTATTTTTATTTGTCTCTCTTTGCTTATTTTTACTAATTTGAATATTATTACTGCTAAACTCGAATCCCATTTTTTTAAATTTTCAGCATTAAAATTTATTACTTTTATGTCGTTTTTGTTGGCTAAATTCAATATTTCTTCTTTTTCTTTAAAATTTTTATATTGTATATAATTGCCAGATAATATTATATTTAATTTATTTTTCTCAACTAAATAATTTAAACTCAAATTAATTTTTATTTTTATATATTATATTAATGGTATAATTATTTATTTAAAAATCAATATTAAATACATACTTATTAAAATAATTGGCGCAAAAGGAAAAATTTCTTCTTTTTTAAATTTTTTCCAACAAATATAGAATATAATACCAGTAATACCTGATATAAAAAGAAAAATACCAAAATTTTTAATACTCAAAAAAATTCCACAATTTGCCATTAATTTTGCGTCATTATCGCCTAAAACTTTCTTATTTTTGATATTTTCCATGATTATTCTTAAAATTTCTGTAGTACCATAATAAACAACAGAAGAAAATAATAAAAATATTGGATCTGTAGGACTAAATATAACATATATTATTGCAAAAATTACTAGTAATAATATTGATTGTATTGTAATTTCATAGTACTCAAAATCTATCATAATTATTGTTAAAATCAAACTAAATAATAAGCCAAAATACAATGAGTAGAAACCAAAGCTGAATTTAAAAAATATTAAAGTATATATAAACAAATTTATTAGTTCAGCTATAAAACATCTTGGATTAATTTTTTCATTACAATTTAAACATTTTCCTTTTTGTATAATAAAAGATAATATTGGAATTAATGATTTAATAGTTAATTTTACTCCACATTTAGAACAATAAAAGTTTTTTAAATCAATTTTTTCTTTTTTTTGCAATTGATAAGCTATTGTTGTAAAAATTCTTCCAACACAAACTCCAAAAGCAATAAACAACAAAAAAAATAAAATATTTGTAATCATTTTAACTCCATAATTGATATATAGCAATTGCTGCAGCTACAGAAGCATTAAGGCTTTCAACATCCTGTGAAATATTTATTTTATACAAAGCATCGCAATTTTTTTTAATCAACTACCTTTACCTTCATTACCGACAATTAAACATAAATTTTCACTATTTGTTATAGTTTTAATATTTCCCTGTGCTTCACCAGCAAGTCCTATTATAAAATAACCTGTATTTTTTAATATTTCAAGAGTTTTATTAATATTTATCACTTCAATAATATTAATAACTTCACTTAAACCAGCCGAAGATTTTACTATTACCGCAGAATCTTTTGGAGAATTGTATTTAGTTGTTATTATATATCTTACATCAAATGCAGCTGCGGTTCTAATAATAGCACCTATATTATGAGGATCTGTTAATTGATCTAAAATTAATAATTTCGGTAAATTATTTTTATTTTTACATTCATTCCAAATAAAACTATCTAGTTCAATTTTTTTAGGGTTTGAAACTAAAGCAACATAACCTTGGTGATTAACTGATTCTGAAAAAAGTTTATTTAAATCATTATTATTTTTAAACTCAATTAAATTATTTATGTTTTTAATATTATTATCTTTTATATATTTTTTTAATTCTTCCAAATTGGAAGTATAAATTTTAAAAAACCTTCTATTTTCATTTTTTAAAGCCAAAAATATCGGATGTTTTCCATAAATTAAAGTTTTATTATTCATAGTTTTTATTTAAAGTTAATATAATTATGCCCTGTACTTTTTTTGAATTTTTTATATATTTTTTAAAATCAATATTAACAATTTTGTTTTTTGCAGAACTAGCATGTCTAAATATCAAATTATACTCATTTAAATTATTAAAATATCTATAAAATTTATTTCTCTCTTTAAATAAAAAACCAGCATGAGTGACATCCAATTCTGTTCCAATTTTATCCTTCATATTCTCCAAATCTTTAACTATAAAAATAATAGCTTCATCCGGTACACTTTTAACAAAATTTTCATCATTTATTATGATATCTGTTGGAATATAATCGATTTTTTGCTCTATAACTTTAAAATCATCCAATTTTTGCAATTGATTATTCAATTTCAAAAAATCATAATATTCTTTAAAATTTTTAATTATCCAAGATTTTTTATCTATTTTTACTATTTTTGTTTTATAATCCTTTGTAATATTTTTTGTAATATCTTTAAGTAATAAATAATTATTAGGAATCCAATCAGTAGTTATAAAATGATTTCTACTCAAAAAATCAATATTTCCATTTTTGTACTTTATTCTTTTTAAATTTTCGTCCAATTCATTGAAATTATTTGAAATGCAAAAACCTAAAACTATTTCTACAAAAGTTACACAATTAAAATTATTTACATCAAAAATAGGAGGTTCTACAAGTATAGAATTCTCTTTCTCAGTAAAATAATCTTTACCAATAAAATTTCTACTTATATAATTCAATGATTGTCCGTAAAGATTGTCCATATTTAAATAATATTTTTTATATTGTCCAAGTTTTAGATAAAGAACAACATTTAACATAAAATATATAAATATAAATATATAAGATATATGTAGTATTTTTTTATAATTCATATTATAATGTACTTTGGATTTTATTATTTATAAACATACCTATATTTGTGTTATTTTCAATTTCTTCTTCATCTTCTTTATTATCATTATAATCATTATCATTATCATAAATATCAAATTCATCATCTCTATTTCCAATAACAACATCATTATTAATTATATTAATTGTAAAATCTTCATCAATATTTTTATTTTTTAACAAACTATTAATAAAATCACTAAATCTTTTTTTTTCTAATTTATCTAAAATATTAGATCTTGATTCTTTATAGGATTTCATTTTTATATCCCTTACATCATCAACCCTTATAAGATGCCAACCCTCTTTTGTTTGCACAGGTTTTGATAGCTCACCAACCTTCAATAAAAATGCAATATCAGCAAATTCAGGAATAGTTATCTCTTCTTTCATCACATAGCCTATATTACCACCATTTATAGCACTTGGTTTATCAATCGATTTTAATTCTGCCATTTTCTCAAAATTATTTTTATGGATTATTGTATTTCTAATTCTATTTATTTCTTCTTCCGTTGAAACTAAAATGTGTCTTATTTTTCTTTCCTCTTTATTTTCTACTATTTTAACCAATCTATCATATTCTTCTTTTATTTCATTTTCTGCTACTGTATCAGTTACAAATTTTCTAATATATGCTTCTTTTATAAGTCTTTCATGATATTCTTTTGCTAAAAATTTAAAATCATTATTTTCAAACAATTTTTTTTCTTTAGCTAATTTTAGAATCATGTTATTTGTATAAATTTCAATTAAAATAGCTTTTAAAACTTTTGGATCTAAATCTTCTAATTTTAGATTTTTTCTATTCATTTCTCCAGCTAAAAAATCAATTCTACTTTGTAAATCATTTTTGTAAATTTTAAAATCATTTATTGTAGCTACTAATTCACCTTTGTCTATGTAGTGATATTTTTTGTAATGTAAATAAGAAAAAAAACATATTATTGATATTGTTGTTAAAATTGATAATGTTATATATATTTTTAATTTTTTAATTTCGTCTTTTCTCATTTTAGTTTATTGTAAAATAATAATTTTTATTATATTATTATAAATAAATAAAGTCAATAAAAAACTAAATAAGTGAGCAATGCCAAATAAGTGTATATATAAATTAACCTCAATTTAGAATAAAAAATTACATGTTTATCAATAACATCAAATATAATTCAAAAAACTATAAAAAATATAATTTTCCACAAAATTACACATACAAAAATCAACATATATCATCTTCTTTTAATTTAGCAAAAGGATGATATTTTACAACAGCTTCCTTTATTTTTTCATTTTCTAAATGGGTATAAATTTGCGTAGTTGATATATCAGCATGCCCTAAAATTTCCTGTATAATTCTTAAATCAGCTCCATTTTTCAATAGATGTGTAGCAACCGAATGTCTTATAGTGTGCGGAGAAATTTTATCTTCATCTATACCAGACAATTTTGCAACATATTTTAAATATTTAGCAAATGCTTGTCTAGAAAGATGATTATCTTTTTTATCAATTTTAAAAGTTCTTTTTTTTCTTTTATTTTGTTCTTCTTCACTATTTTTTTTAGAAAATTTTACTTTTGTTGTAAATAAATATTTAGAATATTCTCCATAGAGTAATTTTTCCCTTAAAGAAATATATTTATATAAAATCTCAATAGCAGTATTATTTAAAGGAATAATTCTCTCCTTATTTCCTTTACCTATAATTCTCATAAAATTTTTCAACTTAAAACCATTACTATCCAAATTAAAATCTCTTTCTATTGCTGAAATTGGCAATTCCACTAACTCAGAAACTCGCATACCCGTAGCATACAATAGTTCTAACATACAGTAAAATTGTATTCCAAAATCCGTATTATCATTTCTACTAGTATTCAAAAGTTTTTTTACTTCTTTTTCTGTAAGTACATTTGGTAAATACATTTTTTGTTTTTTATGTTCTAGTAAAGTAGACGGATTTTTTTCAATTATTTTTTCCAATTGCAAAAAATCATAAAAATGTTTTATGGTTGAAATATGTCTATCAACGGTTCTATTAGAATACAAATTACTCAAATATATTACGTATTCTCTCAAATCATTAAGAGATAAATCTAACAAATTTTTATTTTTTTTTGTAAAATAATTTTTTATATAATTTATATCTCTTTTATAGGACTCAAAAGTATTTTTAGACAATCCCTCAACAGTAGTTAAATTATTTAAAAAATATTTAATATAATTATTATTTGAAGTTTTCCCCAAGATACACCTCTTTTACTTTTTTATGGTTTAAGATTTCATCTTTATTACCAGAGGCCAAAATACTTCCATCATATACAATATAAGCTCTATCAACTATAGCTAATGTTTCTCTTACATTATGATCTGTTATTAAAACTCCTATACCTATTTCTTTTAGTTTTTTTATAATATTCATAATATCATTTACTGCAATAGGATCTATACCAGCAAACGGTTCATCCAGAAGTATAAATTTCGGATCAGAAGCTAAAGCTCTTGCTATTTCAACCCTTCTTCTTTCCCCTCCAGACAAAGAAATTCCAATGGATTTTTTTATATGTGTTATAGAAAATTCTTTTAAAAGATTTTTTAATTTTTTTATTCTTTTTTTTTCATCTTTTTCTGCTATTTCTAAAATAGAATATATATTATCACTAACTGTCATGTTTCTAAAAATAGAAGGCTCTTGCGGCAAATACCCAATTCCCATTCTTGCTCTTTCATACATAGGAAAGTTTGCAATATTTTTTCCATTTAAAAGTATTTTACCACCATCACTTTTTATAAGCCCAACTATCATATAAAAAGATGTGGTTTTTCCTGCACCATTAGGACCAAGTAAACCAACTACTTCACCTTGCTTAATTTCAAAATTTATATCTTTTATAACTAATCTTTCTTTATAACTCTTTTGTAAATGTTCAACTTTTAAAATATTATTTATCATATCTATCTTTTAAATCATTAATATTATCCAAAATAACTATAACTCTTTTTTTCTTGTCTTTTTCCTTTTTAATTATATTATTATTTTTTATAACCTTTTTATTTTCACTTTCCATACTAGCCTCCTTTGTTTCAATATCATAAATTAAAACATCACCAAGTATAACAGCATCTTTTTCGTTTAGAATTATATTACCTTTTAGAGTTATAATTTGATTATTAAAATCATATATAGCATTATCTCCTTTTGCTGTTAAAGTTTCATTTTTTAAAATTACATTGTTAAATGCCCTAATATTTTTAATATAAATTTTATTTTCATTATTTTTTTGACATTTTACTATCATTTTATCAGAAAAAATATTTAAATTTTCTTGAGTTGCTTTTACTTTTCCAATAAAATTTATAACATTTTTATTTTTTTGTATTTTTACTTCATCTGCTTCTATCTTTATGGGTTTTTTTGTGTCAATAGAAATTGGATTTGCCCATAAATTATTGCTTAATAGCAATAAATAAAATAAAAGTAAAAACTTTTTAAGCATTATAATCCGCGTATTAATTTTAATTTTTTTGTTGTTATAATAAAAGCTTTTTATTTTTATTTTTCAATAGTTTTTTATTAGGATTTTTTAATTGTATTATTAGGCATCCAGTATAAAAAGTTTTCTACAAAAAATATCCACACCTAAATTAATTTAAAATAGTAAAGAATTAATCTTTTAACAATTTCTGATTACTTTCTATAACATTTTCAATCATCTTAGCTATAGCAATTTTATCCAATTTGCTATATTCTTCATATTTTATTAATTTATCTATTTTTACAGTTATTGTTGCTGGTTTTTTAATAAAACTACCTTTTGGCCAACTTATTCCGGAATTTAAAGAAATTGGCAATAAATCAAGTTTAGTTGCCAAAGCTATTGCCACAAAACCACTTTTATAAGGATAATCTTCAACTTTACTATCTGGTAAAACTCTTGTTCCCTGTGGAAAAATTAATAAACTTCTTTTTTTTTCTAGAGCATAATATTTTGAATCTTGCAACATTTTTTTTAAAGCATTAGCTCCACCATTTCTATCTATTGCAATACAACCAACACTTTTCAAAGATGTTCCCATTCCAGGTATTTTTAATAATTCTTTTTTTACAACACAAGCTAGACAACCTTTAAAATAACTATATAAAAAATAAGTTTCCCAAGTTGATTGATGTTTTGAAACTATAATAAAATTTTTATCGTTAGGAATATTTTCTATTCCTTCAACTTTATATTTTACTCCACAGATATATTTTAACATTACAATTGTGGTTCCAGTCCAAATTTTAGAAATTTTTTCTGATATTTTTTTAACTCTAAATATATTGCAAAACCAAGTTATAAAAAGTAATAATATTGTATTAATATAAAATATTATCGAAAAAATTAAAGAACAAATAAAATATACTACTATCATTTTACCTCCATTATATTATTATTTATATTATCAAGTTCCCATCTTGCTTTTGGCTCAATAGATAAATTATCAAATAAGTTTAATTTATATTTTTCCAACCCAACATTAGCAATCATAACACCGTTATCTGTACATAATTTTATTGGTGGAGTAATCAAATTATAGCCATTTTTTTCACAAATTTCAGTTAAGTACTTTTTTATGTATTGATTTGCACTGACACCACCAGCTAAAACTACAGTATTTATATTTTTTTTATTACTTTTATTATAATTTATTAAATTTTGCAATCTATCTGCCAAAATTTCAGTTACGGTTTTTTGAAATGAAGCACAAATATCTTTTTTATTTTGTTCTGTTATATTTGCTAATTCATTTATTTTAAGTCTAACGGCAGTTTTTAAACCAGAAAAAGAAAAATTGAATTTATTTTTTTCAAATTCCTGCTTATTTTTATGATTTATTAATGGTTTAACAAATTCAAATCTACAAGAATCCCCTACTTTGGCTAACTCTTCAATTTTTGGACCACCAGGATATTCTAAACCTAATAATTTTGCCACCTTATCAAATGTTTCTCCAATAGAATCATCAATGGTTTCTCCGAGTTTACTATAATTACCTACACCATTAACTTCCAAAATTTGACAATGTCCACCAGATAATAGAAATAAGAAAAATGGAAATTTAACATTATCCGTTAAACAACAGGTTAAAGCATGTCCTTCTAAATGATTTACTGCTATAAATGGTTTTTGTAATGTTGAAGCAAGTGTTTTTGCAAACATTGTTCCCACAATTAAACCACCAATTAAACCCGGTCCAGTTGTAGCAGCAACAGCATCTATATCATTAGTGGTTAAATTTGCATTTTCTAAAACTTTTAAAAAAATTTTATCTATTATATCTAAATGATTTCTAGCGGCTACTTCAGGGACTACTCCTCCAAATTCTTTGTGTATATCTATTTGAGAAAAAACAATGTGTGATAATATTTCTTTTTTATCATTTATAATTGCCATTGCAGTTTCGTCACAACTTGTTTCTATTCCTAAAATATTCATTTAGCGGTTAATTAAATATTAATGTGATTAATATATATTATTTTTTGAATAAGTCAATAAATTAATACTAAATTATACTACAATTTATATTTATTGACTTTTTAATTAACTCTTTTATTTTAGTATAAACCATACTAGGGGTAAAACATGAAATTTAAAAGAATACTATTTAAAATATCTGGTGAAGCAATGATGGGAAACAAACCATTTGGACATGATCTGGAGGCAATAGATAAAATTACAAAAGAAATAATAAAAATATATAAATTAGGAGTTCAAATATGTTTGGTTGTTGGAGGGGGTAATATATTTAGAGGAATTTCCGTTTCTAGTGAATTAATGGATAGAACAAGTGCAGATTATATGGGAATGTTGGCAACAATTATGAATGGAATAGCTTTACAAAGTTCTTTAGAAAAATATGGTATAGCTACAAGAATGCAAACAGCTTTGGAAACAAATAAAGTGTGTGAGCCATATATAAGAAGAAAAGCTATAAGACACTTAGAAAAAGATAGAGTAGTAATATTTGTTGCCGGTACAGGAAATCCATTTTTTACAACAGATACAGCTTCAGTTTTGAGAGCTTCAGAAATGGAATGCGATGCTATATTTAAAGGAACTCAAGTTGATGGAGTTTATGATAAAGATCCTAAAAAATATGCAGATGCAAAAAGATACGATCATTTGATCTATGATGAAGTTATAAAACAAAATTTGAGAGTAATGGATCCGACAGCTTTTACTTTAGCTAGAGATACAAATATTCCTATTGTTGTATTTAAAATTTCAGAGGAAGATTCTATTTTAAAGGTTATTAATGGTGAAGGTAAATACACTATTATTGATAGTAAAATTTAATTTAGAGGTTTTAAATGGGTGAAAATTTGAAATCTGATGAAGTTGAGGAAAAGACTGAAACTACTGATGATACTAATAAAATTGAAAACGAAAATATTACGCAAGAAACAGAAAAAATTGAGGAAGAAGAAGAATTTGATGTAACAGCAGATGAACAGGCTCTTATAGAGAAAAAAAGACAGAAAATATTATCCAAAAAAGTAGATTTAGATAAATATTTACAAAAAGATGAAAAAGAAAAAGAAGGTGAACCAAAAAAGATCGAAGAGATTGATTTAAAAACTGTTGATTATAATTCTTTTGATAGTATAGACACCGAACATATTGATTTGTATTATATGCTAAATGATAACAAAAATAATATAGAATTTTTAGATGAAGATTTAGTTACACAAAGTAAAAAAGAAGATGAAATAAGAGCTCTGAAAAAACAAGAAAAAGATGAATTTGACTTTAATTTAGAGGAATTAGTAGATGAAAATAGAATACAGGTTGATTTAACAGGTATAGCAGATGATCTAAAAAAAGATGAGTAATTATTAATAAAAAACATATTTATGGATATAATTAAAAATGTAAAAAAAAATGAAAATGATGTTATAACCGAAAACTCTTTAAGACCATTGTCTTTGGAAGATTTTATAGGGCAAGAAGATCTAAAAGGTAATTTAAAAGTATTTATAGAATCCGCAAAAATAAGAAAAGAACATTTAGATCATACTCTTTTTTATGGCCCTCCAGGACTCGGAAAAACTACACTTTCACATATTATAGCAAATGAAATGGGTGTTGGCTTTAAAAGTACATCTGGACCAATATTATCAAAAGCTGGAGATTTAGCAGCAATTTTGACTAATTTACAACAGAACGATGTGTTATTTATAGACGAAATACATAGATTGCATAGTACAGTAGAAGAAGTTTTATATTCTGCTATGGAAGATTTTAAACTTGATATTATAATAGGTGAAGGTCCTGCTGCTAGAACAATAAAAATAGATTTACCAAAATTTACTTTGGTAGCTGCCACCACAAGGCTTGGTTTATTATCTAATCCTTTAAGAGATAGATTTGGAATTCCGTTAAAATTAAACTTTTACAAACCTAATGAATTAGCAAAAATAATAATTAGAGATTGTAATATACTAAATACAAAAATAAATAATGATGCAGCTCTTGAGATAGCTAATAGATCTAGAGGAACAGCAAGAATTGCTATAAGATTATTAAAAAGAATAAGAGATTTTTCTATTGTAGCGAAAAAAGAAATAATAGATAGTGAAATAGTTAATTTAGCATTAAATAGGTTAAATGTTGATAAAATAGGATTAGATAATTCAGATCTAAAATATTTAAATTTTATAATAAACAATTATCAAGGTGGACCAGTTGGAATAGATACTATTTCGGCCGGCTTATCGGAAGAAAGAGATTCAATTGAGGATACTATTGAACCATATTTGATCCAATGTGGATTTATAAATAAAACTCCAAGAGGAAGAGTTGTTACTGCTGTTGCCTATAAACATTTAGGAATAAGTTTTAAAAAACAGGGGTTTGATTTGGATTTGTTTTCTGAAAATTAGTTTGATTGGTAATAAAACTTAAAAAGCTTATAAATATTGTTTGTAAATGAAGATGTCATTTTAATCTAAAAAATTTCTTATTCTTAATTATTGTTTTAATAAAGATAGAAAAACGGTATTTTTTTATTGTTATTTTCATTTTTTTCTATTAATGAAATAAATACGTATAGGAATGATAAAATTAAAGAAATAAAAAATATTAAAATAAATAAAAAGTATACTGGAAAGTAAAATTAAAGTTAATATAATCAATATTTATTGATAAGCACTACCCACTTACACATCAAATAGTATTATTAATATTTTAAAATTATTTATTTTTATGATTGTTTATTCTTTAGTTTTCCGTTATTTACGTCATTCCAGAGTACAATTTCTTAGCGATTTATTGCTTAGAAATT
>CATOLK010000010.1 GCA_951801155.1 uncultured Rickettsiales bacterium
TAATTCTCGCATTATTTCTTGAATAGCAGATGGACTAGTACCATGAAATTCATTATCAATTTCCTTAAAATCAATTTGCATATTTATGACTTTTTAGATTAAAAGACTAAATATGGTTTCAAAAAATTTGTAGAATTTTTAAACGTAATTTTATTACAAAATACAAATATCCAAGAATATATAAAAATTATGCATAAGATTGATTTAGTTAAAGCAATAGCGGAACAAACTGGTTTTTTACAAAAAGATGCCGGTTTATTGGTAGATACATTTATAGACAATGTAAAAAAAGCTTTAAAAAAAGGTGATAAAATTACTTTGATTGGATTTGGAACTTTTAGTGTTGTAGATACAAAAGCTAAAATTGGTAGAAATCCACAAACTGGTAAAGAAATTAAAATTCCAGCTTCTAGAAAAATTAAATTTTCTGTTGGTAAGAACTTGAAAGAAGATATAAAAGGTATTTCTAAAAAAAGAAAATAGTATTTTAATAAAGTAGAAAAATAGCCCATTAAGTTAGTTAATGGGTTATTTTGTTGGAATTATATTAATTTTTCAGTAAAATGAGTTTAAAAGTAAAAAATAGGATTTACAAGTTGTAATTTACTTTTAAAATTTTTTATATTAGTATTTATTTATATTGATTCCAATCTTACTTTTTAATTAAATTTTATTTTTATTCCTGAATAATAAGTTAATATACTGTTGAGTACATTAGTAAAATAATTAAAAATATTTTTTTATTCTCATAGTGATGGTTATTAAATACTATAATAACATAGGAAACTTTATTTAATATTTGAAGAATTTAGTAATTTTTATAATAATAAAAAGCTTTATTTGGATATTAAATGTTTGAGTTTTATAAGGTATCATGAAGCGAAAAAGAAATGAGAATTTTATCTTAAATTTGGTGAATATATATATTTTTTTATTATTTTTATTTTTTATTCATTTTATACATTATTTTTAATAAATGATAAATATTTATGCAATTTTTATGAAAGAAAAAAGGAAATAAAGATAATTTATATAAATATAAAATAGTTTTTATAAATCTATAGAATTTTTTAATTAGATATACTTTTTAGTACGATGTATGTTTATATAATTAAAGTATAATGAAGATTGCTGGGATTATTACAACTGATATTTTAAACATTGTAAAAATACAAAAGTCTTCAAATCCCCTTGACAATTTAACAAATTCATTGTATAATTTAATTAATGTTGTATTTTTGTTTTTTTAGTTAGATTAAAAGATAAAATTAAATATAGAGTAAAAAGAATTAAAGATTCAGTATTTTTACTAAAAGATTTTAATGATATCACGGATAGAAACCAAACCGGAAGAATATTAAGGGAATTAATAAAAGATGGTGTTTTGATGAAAATTGGTTACGGTTTATATTCCAGATGTAAAAAAAGTGAAATAAGTGGTAGAGTACTTCCGGAAAAATGATTTATCAGAGCTGGTAAAGAGGCGTTAAAGAAACTTGGTATAAAAACTTATCCCACTACCTATGAAACGATGTATAATAATTTTCAATCAACACAAGTTCCTACCGGTAGAGTTATAGGGGTAATAGCTGAAGGTGGCTATAGTTTAAAATATGAAAGATTAGGATAAATTATGAGTAAATTAAAAGAAATTATAGATAAGGTAATAAAAGATAATGATATAGAGCCATCATTTCTAGAAAAAGATGTATACATAACTAGAATATTAAAAACACTATCAAACACAAAAAATGATAAAATAATATAAAAAAGAATATGATATTTTTGCGGCTAATATGCGTTATGAAAAAGATGATAAAATAATAGAATTCAAAACAGCATTAAATAATTTTAAAGAGATAAAGGATTTTGTTTTGGAAAAAATCTTGTAATAATTAATCCGTATAATCACTTGTTTTTAAATGAAAACTTGTTTTATAATATTTTACATAACTTAAATAGTTGGTAGATACTTCTTTAATTATAAAATATCTAGTAATGATAAACTGTTATTATTTTAGTAAAGTTTGTAGTTTGTTTTTTGTTAATTGATATAAAAATATATTTGTATAGGTTTAACAAATTATCAGCTAAGAATAAAGGTAAGTTTTGAGTAAAAAATAAGGTAAAAGTTAAATAATCTCCAGTATAACATACCTACAGAGGATTTGATAATAAAGTATAAGATATTTAGAATCTTGAATATTATTTTTTTTTATTAAAAAAGTTTTTTATCTATTAAAATCCCTTATTTTTGTAAATTTAATAAAAATGGTAAGTTACTAATTATAAATAAACTTTTATCATTTTTTTATTTTTCATACCTACGATTTCTAATTAATAAGCTATTGGGAAATCGTGATACAAAAAAACGCCAAAGCTCTTGCAGAAAAATTGAATTAATAAATAAATTTTTTTGTTATAAAAATAATAAATACACATATGAATAATGATTTTTATGTAAAAAATAAAAACATTAAAACAAAGAAAAAATTATGTTAAAAATAAAACTGAAATTATCACATTAAGAACTCAATGAAGAACTTAATTACCTTAATTGTTGCATAAGATGGTGGGGAGAGAAGGATTCGAACCTTCGAACTCTAACGAGGACAGATTTACAGTCTGTTGCCATTGACCGCTCGGCCATCTCCCCTTTCTCTTCTTATAGAGAAATAATAATTTAAATAAATTTAAAAATCAAGATATTTTTTAAATTGAGAGGCTGTCCATTTTTTATTACTTTTCATTCCACTCTTCTCCTTTATGCTACAGCCCTAAAGCTTTTATTTTTTTCTTCTTTTTTATTATTTATATTTTTATTATTATTTTTATTATTATTATTATTTAATTTATCTATTCTTTCTAATTCTTCTCTTAATAGTTTACTTGAGTTTTTTAGCCATTGGTTTATAGAGTTTATATGTATTTGTTTTTTAAATGCAATACTTAAAGATTTCTATATAGCCCTCATACTACTACCACTTATATAAAATAATAAACATAATACTCTTTCCAATAGAGTATGTTTTATTCTTTTATCTTCTTGTGTACTAAAGGTTTTATTACAGTTCATACATCTATATCTTTTTTTACCATTACTGGATGTTCCTTGTAATCTTATGTGGTCACTATTACAATATTTACATAAGAAATTTGGTTTTTGTTTTTTATTTTATTATCTTTTCTATCATTATTATTTGTATTAAAATTTTTTATTAATTTAATTATTTAACGGAGGGTAATATGACAGATATAACTGAAATTAACGATGAATTCTATAAAGCTATTGTAAATAATGATCCAGATACTGCAAATTCATTATTAGAAAAAATTAAATAAAAAAATTGCTTTATGAATATATTTGCAATGAACAAATCGCTTATTTATGCTGCTGAAAAGGGATATGAAGAAATAGTTCGATTATTATTAAGAAAAAGAAAAATTTTAGAAGGATTTGAAGAAAGATTTAAATGGGGAATAGGTCCAATAAAAGGTTTTTATTTAGATGAGGTTTATAATTTAGATATTGATGCAATAAATAAAGCACTTATTTGCGCCGCCGAAAATGGATATACAAAGATATTTGAATTACTATTATTACAAACAGGTGTTGATATAAATGCGGAAAATTCAAAAAAAAAGAATTCCACTTATTATAGCTGTCGAAAACGGAAGAGAAGAAATGGTTAAATTATTACTTGATAAACAGCCAAATATAGGAATAGATACAAAAGTTGATATTGGAAGAACTCCTCTTCATTGCGCTATAAAAAAAGTATTTTATGATATAAAAAACATATTTAAATGATGAAACAAAAGAAAATATAAAATTATTGCAGGATTTAGACAATATATTGGAAAATTTCAGAGATGAAGTTAATCAAAGTATTAGTAAATAAAAGTAAATATTGTTCTTGTATATATTTCTTTTAATAATAAATTTTATTATTTTTTTAAAGATTAAATTTTTTATTTTTTATTAATTTTTTTTTATTTATATCATTAAAATATTGAATATATATAATACTAAATTTTTAAAAAATAAAAAATAATTTTATTTTAAAATAAAACTTTTATTATAGAATATAAAAATATTTTTTACAAAACTTCAATGGCGAAATTTATACATTTACGAAATCATACTGAATATTCCTTATGCAGCGGGGCAATAAGAATAAAGCAACTAGTAAAAATAGCCAAAGAAAACAAAATCCCAGCCCTTTCCATAACAGACAGTAACAACATGTTTGGCGCATTAGAATTTTCTATAATGTGTAGTGGTGCTGGAATACAACCTATAATAGGATGCGAACTAATAATTGATGCAAATCCATTATTAACGAATTCCATAATTCAAAGTAAAGATAAATTAGAAGAGAATTTTTGTAAAATTATAGTTATAGCAAAAACCGATGAAGGATTTTTAAATTTAATGTCATTGTTAAGTCAAAGTTACTTAAGAAGACAGGATAAAATAACACCACATATTGATTTAAAAACTTTTTCTGAAAAAAATGAAGGAATAATAGTATTATCTGGTGGTTCTAGTGGGGTTTTAGGAAAAGCAATATTAAATGAAAAAATTGATAAAATAGATAAAATAATTGATTATTTTTTGAATAGTTTTGGTGATAATTTTTATATGGAAATACAACGACATGGTTGGAATGATGAAATAGTAACAGAGCCATATTTTTTAGAAATGGCACAAAAGTATAATATACCGTTAATTGCAACCAATGATTGTTATTTTATAGAAAAAGATATGTTTGAAGCACAGGATGCCTTAACCTGCATAGGGACTCAAAGATTTGTAACTGAAGATAATAGAGCAAAATTAACACCAGAACACTATTTTAAAACAGAAGATGAAATGGTGGAACTTTTTAAAGATATTCCAGAAGCTGTTGAAAATACTATAAATATAGCAAAAAGAATATCAACTATGGCTTATACTAGAAAACCAACTTTACCTCACTATGATTTACCAGAAGGTGTTTCTGAAGCTGATGAAATGGAAAGAATAGCTAGAAAAGGATTAGAGGACAGATTAAAACAAAAATTTATAGTAGACGATATTAAAACTCCAGAAGAGCAAGAAAAAGTAAGAGAAGAATATACAAAACAGCTGGAGTTTGAATTAGGTGTTATTAAACAAATGGATTTCCCAGGTTATTTTTTAATTGTGGCAGATTTTATAGTTTGGAGTAAAACACACGGTGTTCCTATTGGTCCTGGTAGAGGTTCCGGTGCTGGTTCTGTAGTTGCTTGGTCAATGAAAATTACAGATCTTGACCCTATAAAATTTGAATTATTTTTTGAAAGATTTTTAAATCCTGAACGTGTGTCGATGCCAGATTTTGATGTGGATTTTTGCCAAAGAGGAAGGGCTAGAAGTATAGAATATGTACAAAATAAATATGGAAAAGATATGGTGGCTCAGATTGTAACTTTTGGAAAATTGCAATCAAAAGCTGTTATTAGGGATGTAGGAAGAGTATTAGGGATGGGCTATAGTGATGTTGATAAAATAAGTAAAGTAATTCCTTTTGATTCAAATTTAGAAGAAGCATTGGCGATGGATGAAGATTTAAGAATGAAAAGGCAAACAGATGGTGAAATTGGAAAATTATTCGATATAGCTATAAAACTCGAAGGATTAAATAGACATTCTTCTATGCATGCAGCTGGTATAGTAATAGGTGATAAACCACTTGAGCAGATTTGTCCTTTGTATTTTGATGATTCTGCTGAAATGCCTGTGGTGCAATATGATAAACATTGGTGTGAAGAAGTTGGGCTTGTAAAATTTGACTTTTTAGGATTAAAAACTCTTACGGTTATTAAAGATGCTCTAGATTTTATAAAAAATATAAAAAATATTGATGTAGATATTGATAATATAAGGCTTGATGATAAAGAAACTTTTGATTTAATGAAGGAAGCTGATACTTTAGCAGTTTTTCAAATTGAATCAAGTGGTATGAAAAGTATGTTAAAGCAAATAAAACCAGATAATATTGAAGATATTATAGCTTTAATTTCTTTATATCGTCCTGGTCCTATGGATAGTATTCCTACTTATATAAAAAGGAAACATGGAATTGAACCAATAGAATATATGCATCCAAAGATGGAACCAATTTTAAAAAATACCTATGGAATTATAATTTATCAAGAACAAGTAATGAATATTGCTAAATCTCTTGCTGGCTATAGTTTAGGTGGAGCTGATCTGTTAAGAAGAGCTATGGGTAAAAAAATTCCTGAAATAATGGCGCAGCAAAGAGGTGTTTTTGTAGAGGGATGTAAAAATTTTAGTAATATAGATGAAAAAAAAGGAAATGAAATATTTGATTTATTGGCAAAGTTTGCAGAATATGGATTTAATAAAGCCCATGCGGCAGCTTATAGTTTTATAAGTTATCAAACAGCATATTTAAAAGCACATTTTCCAGTAGAATTTATGACGTCAACTTTAAATATGGAATCAAAAGATACCGATAAGATAAACTATTATTTACAGGATATAAAAAAACATAAAATTGCAATACTTCCACCAGATATTAATAAATCTGATCCTTATTTTAAAGTGGAATTAATAGATATTGAAGGAAAAAGAAATAAACCGGATATTTATTATTATGGAGATAAAGAACTTGCTATTAGATATGGTTTAGGTATAATAAAAGGAGTTGGAATTGATTTAACAGAAAATATTAAAGAAGAAATTAGAAAGAATGGTAAATTTAAAACTATTTTTGATTTTTGTGGAAGAGTTGGAACTAAAATTGTTAATAAAAAAACTATAGAATCTTTAGCAAAATCTGGAGCTTTTGATTCTATACATGAAAATAGAAAACAGATTCATGATTCTTGTGAAATATTAAGTTCTTATGCAAGATCTAAAGAAGAAGAAAGAAATAGTATTCAAATTAGTCTATTCGGTGATTTAATGAATGATAATACAAATATGTTGCCAAAATTAGTTAATACAGATGATTGGATTGGTTATGATAAATATCAAAAAGAATTCGAAGCTTTTGGTTTTTACTTGAAAAATCACCCTTTAGATACCATAAGAGATGAATTAATTGCAAAAGGAATTACATTTTTTAATGAAATTGAAGAATCAATAGAAGATAATAGTATAATAAAAATGGCTGGTGTCATTATTTCTACGTCAATAAAATCTAGTGATAAAGGTAGATATGCTTATATTTCACTTTCGGATCCTACAGGTTTAGCAGAAGTATCTTTATTTAATGGTGATTTAATTACTGAACATAAAGACTGGTTAGACGATAAAGAACATCATCAACTTGTTTTCGAATGCCAAATTAGAAAAGATGAATCAACTATGAGGATAAATGCTAGGGATTTTTGGCTTTTGGATGATTATTTAAAAAATACAGCAGAAGGAGTTGAAAAGGTTAAAGTAATAAAAAAACGAACTCCTGAAGATTTTAAAAATTATAAGAAAAAAAAGGAAGAAGAAGCAAAAATCGAGACAGTTGTTAAGGAATATACTCTTTTTAATGAGGTTAAAATTTATATAGAAAATGATAAATGTTTAAAGGATTTGAGTATTATACTTGGAAAAGCGCATTTTCCAGAAAGGGAAAAACATACAAAAGTTGAATTTGTAACGGTGGATAGTGTAATTCGGTTGCCGGATGAATATTGTATAACCGAAATAGAATTGAACAGGATTAGGGGAACTTTTGGAGTTGGAAAAGTGGAAGAGTTGTGATAATAGGTTTATTATTTCTACTGTATATTTCATAAAAAAATAAAACCATAAAAATACAGACAAAAAAGTTAATCAAAAATAAAATTTAAAGAGGTTAACCAAAATTTTTTAATTATATTTACTCATCTTTTTCATAAATTACCTCATTGTTACTACTTTCTTGAACAATAGCTTTATAACAAAAAGGTACGGTATCTACTATCCATTTTGCTATATTTTCAGAAGTTGGATTAAAATCGAATACATCATTAAAATTTTTATGGTCTAACCTTTTGTGTATTAGTTCTTTAATTTTAATAAAATCAATTACCATCCCATCATTATTTAATTCTTTATTTTTACAAAAAACATAAATAATAAAATTATGCCCATGCAAGTTTTCACATTTTGTTCCATTTTCTGTAAAAACTTGATGGCTAGCACTTATCTCTAATTTTTTTTTAATATAAAACATTACAATATGTAAATTATTTACTAACGACTTTGCGTAATACCTCCTTTGAAATTTTCTGGACTGGTAATATTTGCACCAATCTTAAATTCCTGAGCTCCAGTACTTATATTTTTATTAAAATCCAAATTACTTTGTATATCTTCCAATCCACCGCAAGCAGTTCCTATTGCTTTTCTCACGGTTTCTATTGGATTCATAAATTCACTACTTTTATCAATTCCTTTAGTAAGAAAAGTTTGCTCTTGTGCTAAGTCTGTTATATTACCAGCGTCAAGGAATAATGTAGCGCTATTTTGACCTTCTCCCATAGTTTCGTCTCAAAATTTATTAAAATAATAATTATATTATATTAATATTTTTTCAAAAGTCAATTAATTTTATAATTTTTATGTTATATTTATAATTTTTTGTTTTTTATAATTTATTTATCTTTATTTATTTTATTATATCTATTACTTGTAAGTTTTTACAATTTTGACAATATAAAATTATCATTGAATTTTTTTTAATATAAATAAATAACTAATATATTAAGAATTTTTTTAACATAAAGATTTTCTAATAAGATAAACTTACAAGAAAATCTAAATTTTAAAATTATAAAAAAGGAAAAGTTGATAAACTGTGCTCAACAAAAAATTAAAATGATTATACGAATATTTTATTTTTTTTGTTCGTACAATTACAGTAGTTAATAAAATTTCAGTAAATTAAAATTAGAGATAAAAAATCTCAAATTTTAATTATCTCCTTTACTATTTTCCTTAAATTGCCACAATTTTTCTATTCTTTTTGGATGTTGCAGTTTTCTCAGAGCCTTTGCTTCAATTTGTCTAATTCTTTCTCTAGTAACAGAAAATTGTTTTCCAACCTCCTCCAATGTATGATCAGAATCCATTCCTATACCAAACCTCATTCTTAAAACTCTTTCTTCCCTAGGTGTCAAATTTGACAATAAAGAAGTTGTAATCTCTTTTAAATTATTATAGGATGCAGCTTTAAATGGAGAAACAACTTTTGTATCTTCAATAAAATTACCAACTACGCTATCGCCATCATCACTACCTAATGGAGAATCTAAACTTACAGGATCTTTTGTATTTATTAAAACTTTTCTTATTTTATCTGCAGGAATTAACAATTTTTTAGATATCTCTTCAACAGTCGGATTTCTTCCAAGTTCCTGTGTTAATTGTCTTGAAGTTTTAGAAATTTTATTAATAGTTTCAACCATATGAATAGGAATTCTGATAGTTTTTGACTGATCCGCTATTGCTCTTGTCATAGTTTGTCTTATCCACCAAGTAGAATAGGTAGAAAATTTATAACCTTTTTTATACTCAAATTTATCAACAGCTTTCATTAAACCTATATTTCCTTCCTGTATCAAATCTAAAAATTGTAAACCTCTATTTGTATATTTTTTTGCTATTGAGATAACTAATCTTAAATTAGCTTGAATCATTTCTCTTTTAGTTTCGTCTTCTTCCCTTTTAGTTTTTTTTATGGTCTTTAAGGCTTCTAAAAAATCATTTAAATCTAAACCAACTATTTTAGTTATTTTATCAATTTTTTCACCATATTCTATTATTTTTTCACTACATTCTTTTGCAAAATCTTGCCATCTTTTATCATTAATTTTACTTATTTCATCTAACCAATTTTGACCATAAACATCCTGTTTAAAATGTACTAAAAATTCTTTTTTTGTAATATTATAATCATCTGCCATTTGATAAGTTAATTTATTTATTTCCATTATTTTATCTTCAACTTTACAAAGCTCTTTAAATACACTATTTATAATGTTTTCATTAAGTGGAATATCTGCCATTTTTTTAAATAAATCATCAAGTAAAGTATTAATATGTTTATCTTTTGTATCAAGTCTTGAATTTTCTTTTGTATAAGATAGAATCTTTTGAATTTTTCCAACAGCAGCCTCTAAAATAACTAATATTTTAGGTAAAAGTGATTTTTCAACAGTAGCAACACAAGTACTACCGTCACTACCATCAACTTCATCTTCGTCATCTTCAAATAAATTAATTTCATCCTCATCGTCATCTGTTTTTTCTATAATATCATCATCGAATATTGAGCTAATTAAATTTTCATCATCTTCATTTTCATTTATTTCTTTAGCTAATTCAGAGCTATTAATATTTTGATCAATCTCAACATCTCCATCACCAACTTTTGATTCATCAATTTTTACAATATCTCTTAAGAGTATAGTTCCATTTTGCAGTCCATTATACCAATCTATTACATATTTTAACACAAATGGTAACCTATAAAGTTGTTTAATTATACTTAAACGGCTACTTTCTATTCTCATCGCTATTTCAACTTCTTCTTCTTTTGTTAGCAATGGTATGTTACTTATGGATTTTAGATAATATTTAACTGGATCATCTGTGTTTTTTATTATAATATCTTCGTTAATTGTTGTAGTATCTTCAACTTCATTTTTTTGAAAAGTATTTAATTCCTTTTCATCCTTTACTACTGAAATACCACTATTTTCTAATACATTTATAATTTCAGATATTTTATTTGGATCACTTACAGTTTTACCAATTTTTTCATTTATATATTTTATTGTTAAAAATTTATTTTTAGCACCAGTTGATAATAATTCTTTTATTATTTTTAAAGTTCTATCTTCTTCTGATTTTTTCTCGCCAATATCTTTTTTCTGTCCTTTTGTTGATTTTGCTGATTGTTTTTTTGTAATTTTACCGACTATATCTTTTAAATTTTTAGTATCAATCTTAGTTTTTATTATTTCTCTTTTTATAAACTTTCTTTTAATTTTTTTTAAGTTTTTAGCAGCTTTTTTTATTTCTGAGGTTCTTTTAGTTTTAGTTTCCTCTGTATTTTTTATAGTTTCTTTAGCTTCATTTTTAGTGGTTGATTTTTTTAGAGTTATTACAGCTCTTTCTTTTTTAATAGATTTTTTTTTAATATCTTTATTTTTTATATCCTCATTTTTAACATTATTTTTACTATTTTCGCTTCTTACTTTACTACTTTTAGCTGCAGCTTGTTTTTTTTGCATAGTTATTCTTATTTTTGTATAAGTTTTACTAACTTTTTTTAATTGTTGATTATCATTATCAATCCTATTACTCATTATATTTCCTTAAAAAATTATTAATATTAATAAATTAAAACTCACTTTCCAAATCATTTTTCTTTTTATATAGATTTTCTAGTTCCTTAAAAATAGTTTGCCTCCTATTTTCATTGTTGTTTTTAATAGACAATTCCTTAACTTCTATTTCTAGAACTAATATATTTCTTTCTAAAATCAAACTATACAGATATTTCAACTTCTTTTCGTCTGAAATATTGTTGTAATAATCATTATTTTTAATATAATCATTAAAACCATTTTTTTCAAGTATTTTATTTAAAATTTCCTTATCGTTTATTTTATCTGTTTCGTAAATATTCAATAAAATATCTATAATATTAGTTGCATCATCAACAAAATAGTTAATTCCAAATATATCGATATTGTATTGTTGAAAAATCATATCTATAAATTGTAAATTATTAATTAGTAAATAAAAAATATTTTTTTCAATTTTTTTTATGCTATCTTTTAAATTTTCAATACTATTTAATGGTGATGTTACTTTTTTATAGTTTATTTTTGTAGTATCCCTATAGTTTGCCACTTTTTTACTATTTTCATATCTTGTTATTAAAAATAATTGTTTTTTATAAAAATCTTCAAAATTTTTCGAAACTAACGGATTTTTTATTTGATTTATTAAATTTTTTAAATTTGTTTCTAATTTACTTTTTTGTTCTGGTGTTATATAATTATTTCCTTCAATATTTAAATCATTTAATTCGCTATTCCAAAGAAATTCAGATAAATTACTATAATTTTTCTTATCATTTATAAAATTTAAAAATCCAGTCTTTCCATAATTTTTTACAAAATCGTCAGGATCTTGATTCTCTGGTAAAAAAACAAACTTTATATTTTTTGTTGCTGTTAATATTGGTAAAACCAAAAGAGCAAGTCTTTTTGAAGCTTTACAACCGGCACTATCACCGTCAAGACATACTATAATTTCATCAGTAGCTACCCACAAATCTTCTATTTGCCTTAAAGTAATAGCTGTTCCCATAGGAGCTACAACATTTTCTATTCCATTTATTGATAATCCTATAGCATCAAGGTTTCCTTCCACTAAAATTACATTTTTATTATCATAAATACTTTTTCTAGCAAAAAAATAATTAAATAAAACATTACTTTTATGGTACACTAAAGTTTCTGGCGAATTCATATATTTTGGCATTTTATCCTTATTAATCACACGTCCAGTGAAGGCTATAACTTTTCCTTTTTTATCCAAAACTGGAAACATAACTCTCGATCTAAATTTATCGTAATAGCCATTTTCTCCCTGAACTATAAGACCAGCATTTTCTATTTGTTTTTCCGTAAAATTATTTTTTTTTAAAAACTCCATTAGTTGGTTATTTTGTGGTGCAAATCCTACTCTAAACTTTTTAATATTATCGATATTTAAACCTCTTTTCATTATATAATTAAGACCAACCTTTCCCGATGTACTAAAAATACAATCTTGAAAAAATTGACAGGCTTTTTCATTAATATTTAATATAATTTCAGTCTCATTTATTATATCTTTTTGATTTTTTGTTTTAATTACATCGGTTTTTTTTATTTCAATACCATAATCTTCCGCTAGATGCTCAATTGTTTCTTTAAAACTAAGACCATCCTGTTGCATTACAAAAGTTATCACATTTCCATGAGCCCCGCAACCAAAACAATGATAAAATCCCTTTTCGTCATTCACATGAAAAGACGGAGTTTTTTCTTTATGAAATGGGCAGCAGGCCACTTTGTCTCTTCCTTTATTTATAAGTCTTACACTACGACCAATCACATCAGAAATAACTATTTTATCTACTAAAGAACTAATAAACTGTTTATCATACATATATTTTTTCCTTTATATATCTCTTAAATCATCCATAAATAAAATTATTTCATTTTTATTAATAATTCCAACATTTCTCTTTAGTTCTTCATCCAATAGATCTAAATCTATGTTATTATTTTTTAATCTGTTGATTTTGTTTTGTCTTTTTTCAATTTCCATTCTTTTTTTATCTAAAATACTTTCCTCTCTAATAATATCTTTATTTACATCTTTATATGAAAAAATTCCATATTCTCCACTAAAAATATGGTATATAAAATAAGAATTCAACAAAAGATAAAATCCTATTTTATATATCAGATTAAAATATGCAATCTCTTTTTCTTCATACATTTTTTATTACAATATTATTTCTATTTTACAACTATACAATTTACAAAATCTTTACTGTTAGAATATTTTTTGTAATTTTCACAGAAATTATTGGCATCTTCTTTATTATTAAAATTACCAATCTGTACTCTATAAAAAATACCTTTTTCATTTAAATTAATTTCAGTGATATATAAATCCAATCCTTTTAAAATATCACTATATTTCTTTTTAGTTTTTTCTATAAAAATCAAAGCTTGTTGTTTATTTTTTAAGGCCACCAATTGGGCTCTATAAAAGTCACTATTATTTAAATTAACGGTAGTAATGTTATTTTTATTTTCCTCACTTTTTTCATTAATTATAACTACTTTTATATTTGGTTTTTGATTTTCTGATTCTATTTTTTTATCACTATTTTCATCATCATTTTTTTCGTTATTAATTATCTTAGTATCTTCGTAATTATTAAGTTCTACTATTTTTTCTTCTTGTTTTACAATATTATCTTCTACTTTATCATCCTCATTATTGTTTTTATTACTATTTATGTCCAAATTAGTATCTACTGTAACTGTTTTATTAACAATTGGAAGAACTTCATTATTATCCTCTTCTGTCTCTATAACGTTTATTTTTTCTTCTTTATTATATTCTTCACTTTTAAAAGTTTCGTAAAACGTATTAGTTTCTGTTGGTAGTATCTTGATTTCGTGTTTAACTTTAACTATATCTACATCGCTCTTTATAAGTGGTAAATTATTAATATCATTCCTAGCTTTTGCTATTTTATAAGATTTGTACATTATATATACAAATATAAGCACCATTAATATGGTTATTAATATTAATATATTTTTTTTGTTAAAATATTTTTTTATAAATTCTTTAAAATTATTCTTAATATTCATAGCTAAACCTTTCTTAATAAAATTTAAACAGAAACCTGCGCTTTAATTGCTGGATGACATTGATAATCAATTAAATTAAAATCATCATATTTAAAATCAAAAATACTCTTTATATTTTTATTTAATTCCATTTTAGGTAATGGATATGGTTCTCTTGTGAGTTGTAATTTTACTTGATCTATATGATTTAAATATATATGTGTATCTCCTGTTGTGTGTATAAAATCACCTAATCCTAAATTACAAACTTGAGCCATCATCATAGTTAACAAAGCATAGGAAGCTATATTAAATGGAACTCCTAAAAAGCAATCAGCCGATCTTTGGTAAAGTTGACAACTTAATTTATTATTAATAACAAAAAATTGAAACATTGTATGACAAGGAGGTAAAGCCATTTTATTAACATCCTTTGGATTCCAAGCCGACACTATTATTCTTCTAGAATTTGGATTTGTTTTCAGAGTATTTACAACTTCTGTTATTTGATCTACTCCATCAAAATCTCTCCATTGTTTTCCGTAAACAGGTCCTAAATCTCCATTTTCATCAGCCCATTCGTTCCAAATTCTAACACCATTTTCCTGTAAATATTTCACATTTGTATCGCCTTGTAAAAACCATAATAATTCATATATTATTGATTTTAAATGAATTTTTTTTGTTGTTAATAGAGGAAAACCGTTATTTAGATTATATCTTGTTTGTGTTCCAAAAATAGAAATGGTACCCGTACCAGTTCTATCGTCTTTTTTTTGCCCATTTTCAAGAATATTCTTTAATAAATCCAAATATTGTTTCATTTTTTAGTTTTTAATAAATTTATTTAAATTATAACGATATTTTTAAATAATGCAAGTATTTTTTTAAATTTTTTTTGCTTGATTTATATGGTTATTTGCTAAATTGTTAAAAATTTATTTATTTTTTTACACGTTTTTAAAAATTATATATAAAAAAAATATATTTTTATATTTTTTATAATTTTAATATATATAAAATTTTTATTGATTTTTTAAAAATATATTTATAAATTTAATTTATTATTAAATAATAATTAGGAATAAATATGACTGAAACAGATAACACAAAAAAACTTGAAGGCAAGTTTGATTATATTTCTTTACTTGGTAGAGCAGAAGAAGAGTATAATAATGGCAATAAAGATGATGCATTAGAAAAGTTTCTTTTAGTAGTTAAAAATATCGATGATTATGAAATAATTTGTTATATTGGCGAATTTTTATATAAAAATGGACATAAAAGTGAAGCTGCAGAATGTTTTCAAAAAGCAGCTGATGGAGGTAATAAAAAAGCAATAGAAGAATATGCTAAAATGTTAGAAAATGGCGATGGTATAAATAGAAATACAAAAAAGGCGGAAGAATATTATTCTAAGGATA
>CATOLK010000011.1 GCA_951801155.1 uncultured Rickettsiales bacterium
TTGTTTATATTCTCTGGATTCCACATTAAGATTTTCTAGTAAGACAAGCTTACAATAAAATCTAATCTGGAATGACGTAAATAAAGGGAAATTAAAGAATAAACAAATTTATTAAGAAATTGTACTCTTGAATGACACAAATAACGGAAAATCAACAAAATAAACACAAATAAGGAAAATATAAAAAAATTATTTAATAATTTGATATATAAGTAGACAGCACCACACAATTTTAAATATTTGTTGACTTATTATATTTATATGATATAAAAACTACTGTTTAGTAGAATTTATTTTTAACAGTGGCATTGATTTTAAATAAATCCTATAAATATTATAACAATATTAATAAATAAAAAATAGATATGACAAATAACATAAGAATTAAAGTTGGAAATTTTGAAATTTCGAATGATTTAAGGTTTACTTTTATTGGTGGGCCTTGCCAATTGGAAAGTTTGGAACACGCTTTATTTATGGCCGATTCTATAAAGAAAATATGCGATAAATTAAATATTAATTACATTTTTAAAACCTCATTTGATAAAGCAAATAGAACAAGTGCTAATGCTAAAAGAGGATTGGGGATTGATAAGTCAGTTGATGTTTTTAGAGAAGTCAAAGAAAAAATTGGTTGTCCTATACTAACAGATTTTCATACAGCGGAACAATTTAAACATCCTATAGTGGAAACTGTTGATGTTATACAAATTCCTGCATTTTTATGTAGACAGACAGATTTATTAAAAGCTGCTGCCGAAACTGGAAAACCAGTGCAAATTAAAAAAGGACAATTTCTTTCTCCAAAAGAAACCCATTTTATTTTTGAAAAAATGAAAACTTTTGGTAACGAAAATGTTATTCTTTGTGATAGAGGAACTAGTTTTGGCTATAACGCTTTGATAAATGATATGACTTGTTATCCCATTATGGCAGAAACTGGTTGTCCTGTAGCCTGCGATGCAACTCATTCAGTTCAAAGACCAGGAGCTGGCAATGGCTGTACTGTAGGAAATAGAGAAATGGCAGAATATATCGCAAGAGCGGCAGTAGCTGTTGGGGTCGCTGTTGTATTTATGGAAGTTCACCAAGATCCAGATAATGCGCCTAGTGATGGACCAAATATGATAAGATTAGACCAATTGGAGAGAATTCTTTCAAAATTGGTTGAAATAGATAATGTTATTAAAAATAATAACAATTAATTTTAATGATATTTGAAAATCTAATAGATTTTAAAAAAAATCTACATAAAAATAAAAGATTATTGGGTTTAGATGTAGGAACAAAAACGATAGGTGTAGCATTATCTGATAGAGATAAAAATATAGCTACACCTAAGTTTATTGTTAAAAGAAAAAGTAATGAAAAAGATATACAAATAATATCCGATTATATTTTAGAAAATAGTGTTGAAGGTATAGTTGTTGGATTACCGTTAAATTCCGAAGAAGAAGAAACAAAATCAAGTAACTTTGTTAGAAAATTTACAAAAACACTAGATGAAAAAATAAAAATACCAATATTTTTTCAAAATGAATATTTGACATCGTTTGAAGCTGAAAATTTTTTAATAGATGATATGTCTACTAAATTTAAAAAAACAAAAGAAATAGTTGATAAGGTGGCAGCGCATTATATTTTACAGGATGTTTTAAATAGGTTAAATGTGTAAATTATTATTATGACTTTTATTTTGGTTTTTGTTTTTTATTTTATAAAATAATAAATTAACATTAATTTTTTAATGTAGGAAGCCTATTATAAAAAAATCACATTTTTTTATTGAATGTTTAAGTCCCGTGAAGTATTCTGAATAGATTGTGTAGAAATTAGGAAATTTTTCTCAAATACGTTAATTCATTATATTAAAAAGTACACTATTGCATTTTACAAAAATTACTATATTTTAAACAAAAAAAACAATTTAATGATGCAAAATAAAAAAAATGGTTTTTCCACAATAGAATTTGTCGTAGTTCTAGTAATAATGGGGTTAATTATATTTATGACTACCTATGGAACTCATTTAATTAAAAAAAATAAATTAAAAATAGAACAAAATATTGAAGAAACAAAAAATACACAAAATTAAACTTGTTTTTTAAAAAAAATATACTACACTATCACTTGATAGTAAAATTTTAGGTAAAATGGATACTTTTGAAAAAGCATTAGAAATTAGTAAAGAAATTGAAAAAAATATTGATGTAAATCCAAACAATTATAGAGTTTTAACTGGTGAAAGACCTACCGGTAGTTTACATCTTGGGCATTATTTTGGTTCATTAATAAATAGGATTAATTTACAAAAAAAGGGAATAGAACTATTTGTTCTTATAGCAGATCAGCAGGTTTTAACAGATCATGATAATTTTGATCAAATTTCTCAAAGAACAAAAGAATTAGTTATTGATAATATAGCTGTTGGTTTAGATTTTGAAAATGGAAAAAATTTTATATTTCCACATAGTCAAGTTCCAGAATTAAATCAATTGTTAGTACCATTTTTGACTTTAATTTCTGTGGCAGAATTAGAAAGAAATCCAACTACAAAAGAAGAAATTCAAAGTGCAAATATAAAAAATGTTAGTGCTGGGATGTTAGTCTATCCAGCTCATCAGGCTTGCGATATATTGTCAGTAAATGCTAATTTAATCCCTGTTGGAAAAGATCAATTACCACATATAGAATTAACAAGAGTTATAGCTAAAAGATTCAATAATAAATTCTGTCCAGAAAATCCATTATTTAAAGAACCATATTGTTTGTTATCAAATAATCCAAATATTATAGGACTTGATGGAAAACAAAAAATGAGTAAAAGTCGTAATAACGCTATTATGTTAAAATTTACTAAAGATGAAATAGCTAATGTTGTGAAAAAAGCAGTTACTGATAGTGATAGAAATATAACTTATGACCCAAAAAATAGACCAGAAGTATCTAATTTAGTTTTATTAGTATCTTTAATGTCAAATAAAACTCCAGAAGATGTAGCAAAATATATAGGTGATGGTGGTGCAAAAATGTTAAAAGAAATGTTAATTGATACTACTGATATATTTTTATCACCAATAAGAGAAAAAATAAGTGTTTTAGAGAAAAATCCAGAATATATTAAAAAAATAATAAAAAATGGAGTTGAAAGAGCCAGAGAAGAGGCTAGTAATACTTTGAAAAAAGTTATAAAAGCTATGAATATGGAAATATAATATCAAAATTTTCATCTTTAGGAGACAAAACTCCTAAAGAATATGAAAAGATTTTATCGTTGAATTAGTAAATATGTATAATGTCATTTCTTTTAAAAATATTTTTCTTGAAAAATAAAAAAAATACATTATATTAGAGATTAACCTTTACGCGGCAATTATTTTTATAAGGATTAACAAAAAAATTAAAAATGACAAAAAGAATAGAAGCTAAAAAAAAGGCCAGCAGGTCTTTAAGTGTAAATTTATGGGGTAGAGCTAATGACCCATTTAATAAAAGAAATTTTAGACCAGGACAACACGGTACTGCTTTAAAAAGAGAAACAACATATGGTAGTCAATTAAAGGCTAAACAAAAATTGAGAAAGTATTATGTTATTACAGAAACTCAATTTAAAAATATATTTAAAAAAGCTAGAACACATAAAGGTGATACAGCAGAATCATTTGTTGGACTTTTAGAAAGTAGAATTGATGCTATAATATATAGAGCTAATTTTGTTCCTACAATGTATGCTGCAAAGCAAACTATTTCTCATAAACATGTTAAAGTTAATGGAAAAGTTGTTAATATTTCTTCCTATGTGGCAAGGCCTGGGGATGTAATAGAAATTACAGAAAAAGCTAGAACAATTCCTTTAATAGCAGATTCTCTAGCAAAAATGGAAAGAGAAATTCCTACATATTTAGATGTAAATACAAAAGATTTTACTGTAAAATATAATGCAGTTCCACATATTGAAGATGTTCCATATCCTGCAGTTATGGACGTTAATTTAGTTGTTGAATATTATTCAAGATAATAATAATCTTATTTTTTTACTAATAGGTCAATAGAAATATTGATCTATTTTTTATATCAATATTTTCATTTAACTTGCTTTTTTAACAAAATAAATTAAAACTATATTAATAATTTTGTACAAATTAATGAAAAAAAAAATATTTATAGTAGCTGGCGAAAAATCAGGCGATTTACTTGGTTCAAAAATAGCTAAACAATTAAATAAAGAAAAATTTGAAATTAGTGGAGTAGGTGGAGAAATGATGAAAAATTCTGGAGTACAACTTTTTTCATCCATTAATGATATTTCTGTAATGGGTATTTTTGAGGTTTTACCAAAATTATTTAAAATACTAAAAAAAATAAAAGAAATAGCAAAACACATAATTGAAAGTGAACAAGATATAGTTTTAACAATTGATGCTCCGGACTTTTGTTTTAGAGTTGCAAAATTAGTCAAAAAACTTGATAAAAATAAAAAAATAAAATTTGTACATTTTATAGCACCTAGTGTATGGGTTTATAGAAAAAATAGAGCAAAAAAAATTGCTAAAATATATGATTTACTTTTTTGTATACTTCCTTTTGAACCACCCTATTTTAAAAAATATGGTTTAAAATCTATATTTGTTGGGCATCCTATTTTTGACAAAAATTCTTTAGAATATGAATTTAACAAAAATAAAATAAATTATAATCCTGATAGTAATATAATATCTATTACATCCGGCAGCAGAAAAAGTGAAGTAAAAGTATTACTACCAATTATTTTAGATACTGTAGAAAAATTAATGCAAAAGTATAAAAATTTGGAATTTCATATTTTAGCAACAGAAAATACTGTTGATATTATCAAAAATATATTACAAAATAAAAAAATTGATTATATAAAAATAAATACCACACAAGAGGAAAAAAATAATATTTTAGCAAATTCTTTATTGGCAATTGCAAAATCTGGTACAAATACACTTGAAATTGCCGGCTATTCAATTCCAATAGTAGTAATTTATAAATTCAATTTTTTTACAAATTTGATTGCTAAATTTATAAAAATGATAAGCACTGCAAAATATGTAAATATTATTAATGTTATTGCTAAAAAAGAAAATATTCCAGAATTGATTTTAGATAATTGTAATTCAAAAACTATTTTTGAAAAAGTTTGTAAATTAATTGACAACAAAGAATTAAGATTAAAGCAAATTAAAACTAATCTTGATATTATTAAGATTTTAGGTTATAATACCGAAGAAAATAATTCTATTGGAAAAGTAGTTGATTGTATAAATTCACTTTAGTAAAGATATTCCATAGGATTATTTTTGAAATCTTCTTCCATTTTCTTTTTTTTGATTGCTTCATCTACATATTTAATTGCTTTATCTAAATTTTTATTTAAAGGCCATATTGAATTTAATGAATTTTTAGCGGGATTACTATATAACATTTCATAATTTTCTGTTAATCTTTCATTGATAACTTTGTATTTTTGTAATCTTTTTAAATATTTTTTTAAATTAATATTCTTTAAAATTTCTTCTTTAGTTTCTATTTTCTTTTCATCTATTGTTTCTTTCATATTATTCATATTATTTAAATTTATTGTATTTTTATCTTCTAAATTTACATTATTTACATTACTTAATTCATTTATATAATTTTTTGTTGTTTTGAACATTCCAGTCAATATGTGTATTGCGTTAAACAATTTATTTTTTATTTCGTTTATTATATTAATTCCCCATTTTAATTCTGCTAATTTATTTGCTATAATCATATCTTGACTATACTGCTCTAATTTATCAACTAAACTTTCTCCTTCTCCTAATTCATTTATAAATGAAGAAAATAAAGCTTCTATCATAGGTTTTGGAGATATATTGCAACTACCATATTTTTGAGATAGGTCTTTATCAATTTTTATTATTTCTACATCATTTCCTAATTTTTTTTCAAGCTTTTCAAAAGCTTTTTTAGACTTGGATCCAGTATTAAAAGCTAATATTTTAGTTTGGGGATTACCATTAATATCTTTACTGTTAAAAATTACCAATGGAATTGCATGGCTGCTATGTCCACCATCTTCTAATTCTTCAGAAGAAAAACTAAAATCACAAACAAGTATTTTATTTTCCTTATTTTTTAAATTATTATTTATAATTTCTTTGATTTTGTTCATACTATGATGATGAACATCAAAAAATTCAATTTCATCATCAATTACTATATTTTGATTTTTCTGTCTTTCTTGTTTTTTGAATTCTATCAAAGCTAACGGTAACCAAGAAGTATAGGTATCAAAACCATCGACATTTTCAAAACTATTTAAGATTTTATTCATTTCTTCTTCAAATTGTTCAGAAGTTATTCCTTCTAATCCTTCAAAATTAAATTTAATATTTGGATCGTTATCACAGGTTGCATTAAAGGATTTATCTCCTATAAAATAGGTAATTCCTCTAGAATTATAAGTATATATTCGTTTATTATTAAAAAATTCAACAAGATTAACTTTATTAATTTTTTTAAAATTATTTTTTTCTTTAATAAAATCTGGTCTATTGTATAGCATCCTTGCTATATCATATCTTCTTATATTGCAACTAGCAATAAAAGGAGTTTCCCTGAAAATGTCTGAAATATTAATATCTATATTCGGTATAGATAACAAAAACTCTATTGGTTCAATATTTTCATACAAACAAGCATAATGAATAGCAGCTTTTCCATTTTTATCTGTTTCATTTATATTTATAATACCATCTTTATTTTTGTATTTTTCATATAATAATTTCGCCATTTCCATTCCACTATGTATAAATACATTTAAAAATAATTTATTCTCTTTTAAAAAATTAATATCAATATTTATATCTGGTATTTCAAATAAATATTTTACTACTTCAATTTGTCCAGTATTACAAGCGTGATAAAAAGCACGTGTTCCTATTGATTCATCTTCCGCTATAGAATCCATTACTTTATTTCCATATTTACTATATAATAATTTTACTATATCAATATGTCCATTCATACAAGCAAAAGCAAAAGAATTACATTTATAAAAATCATCATACGTATCAAGATAAGTTTTTTGTATCAAATTATTTCCTTGATCTTTTTCGAAACAAAGATCTTGTAATAAGAATAAATTTTGTACAAACTTAATTTCTCCAACTCCACAAGCATGCAAAAACAAATTATTAAGTATATCAACATCTACTTTTTGTATATAATTTTCTATTATATATTTAAATATTTCTACAAAATTATTTCTGGAATTATCATTAAATATTTCTTGATAATTTTTCTGTTTTTCATTTTCATTTATACCCCTTTTATTAAATATTTCAATTTGATTATTTAATAAAAAGTTAAATTCTTGAATTAATTCTTCTTTTTCTTCTTTATTAGTATTATTATTTATAAGTTTGTTTTTTATTGATAATAACTTTTCTTCCATTTTTATATTTTAAATAAACTTACTGTAAGTATAATAAAATTTTTTTAAAAATGCAATAGTTATAAAGTAAATAGAGTGTTACAATTTTTATTTTTAAACCATAGTTTTATTTTTTATTTTTAATTTCTTTTATTAATCTAATAATGTTTCTTTGTATTTTTAACATCTTTTTTATATTAATTTTAACCTTGTATTTTAATCCACAAAATTCTTAAAAAGTAAAAAAATAAATAATTTAATTTAATATAAAATTAATTTCTTAATATACATTAACGTTTGAAGATTTAATAACAAATATCTTTATTAAAATTAACGACTTTTACAAAACATCACTTCCTTAAAGACAAACGTTATATAAAATATAATAACACTAGTAATTCTAATAATATTACTGATAAAAAAAATCTATAAATATAGAGTATATATTTTAATAGAAAGTGAAATAATAACTATTTTTTTTATTGTATTATTTAGATTTTATAAAAATCTTAAAAGTTTTACTCAGAATATAATAAATATACTATCTTATAAATAACAAATAAATACCGATACAGAATTTAATTGGTTTAAACAATTTATCGGGACATAATTTTTAAATTTATTATTTTAAATCTTGAAAATAAAATTTGATATATTATAATATAAACATATTATTAATTTTAAAAACAACGGAATCAAAATGAAATTATTAGAAGGTAAAAAAGGAATAGTATTAGGCGTTCTAAATAATAAATCCATTGCCTGGGGTATTGCTAAAGAACTAGCAGATAATGGTGCAGAAATCGCATTAACCTATTTGGGTGAAGCTGGACAAAAAAGAGTAATTCCATTAGCTGAAGAGTTGGGTGTAAATATTACTTTAGATTGTGATGTTACGAAAGATGAAGATATTGATAAAGTTTTTGAAAAATTGGAAAAAGAATGGGGAAAACTTGATTTTTTAGTACATTCTGTTGCTTTCTCTGATAAGAATGAATTAAGAGGTAAATTTTATAATACAACAAGAGATAATTTTAAAAATACAATGGACATTTCAGCTTATTCTTTAGTTGCATTAACTAAAAGAGCTGTTCCTTTAATGGAAAAAGCTGGCGGCGGTAGTATTTTAGCTATGACCTATTACGGATCTGAAAAGGTTATTCCTCATTATAATGTTATGGGAGTTGCAAAAGCAACTTTAGAAGCAAGTATTAGATATTTAGCAGTTGATTTAGGTGAAAAAAATATAAGAATTAATGCTATTTCTTCCGGTCCAATAAAAACTCTTGCTGCTGCTGGTATAGGAGGATTTAACTATATGTTAAAATATAGTGAACTTAATACTCCACTAAAAAGAAATGTAACACCAGAAGATAATGGAAAAACCGCTGTATTTTTGATAAGTGATATGTCGAAAAATATAACTGGTGAAGTAGTACATTTGGATGGTGGTTATCATGTAGTTGGTATGAAAGATCCATTTATTGAAAATATTGAAATTCCAGAAGGTTATACAGGGGATTAAATATAAAAATTTATAATTCTTATAAATCTAAACGCAAATTTTGTGTTTAGATTTTTTATGTTCGTAATAGACTAAAATTTTATAAAAAACTATACATAATAATTTAACTCTAATCTCGTTTAATGGTTTTTTTCTATTTTTGATATTTATTTTATTTAAAAACTATTGTTATAAAATTTAGATATCTTGGATTTTAAGTATTATTCTTTATATCAAGATAATTTTAAACTTCTTAAGATTTTTTCACTTTGTTGATAATTTTCGATATAATATCTTGTTTAAGATTTAATGTAGATATCAATCTATAAAACCTTATTTTTTAGATCTTATTTTTAAGTTTTATAAGAATAATGGTTAAAAATAAAGTAAATTTCATTTTAAAAATAAAGTTATAATTAATAAAATAATATTTATAAACTTTTTAGTTTGTAATATCAAAAAATAAACAAAAAATGTACAGGTTTAAATACGTTTAAGACAAATTCATTTTAAAAATATAAAAATATTATTTTTTTAGATATTTCTTTTAAAATATTTTTTAAGTAATTTTTTATTTTTAAATATTTAAATAATCCCAATCTCGCTTTTTAAGTCCTATGGAATGTTATAAAAAGGGAAAAAAGAGGTTTTTATCTCAGACTGGGTAAACCAGTACAAACAAAATTTTTTCATTGACTTTTTAAAAGATTATATAAAAATATAGTTATATTAACAAATACACATAAAAATATGGAGAAGATAAGAATTTTTTTTAAACATCCCATTTTATTAAGTAGATCAAAAAATGACAATAGAGAAGGAGTTATAGCATCAAGAGAACTTGCATTAAAACTTTTTGAAGAAACCAAAAATGAACGTGAACTTGAAATAGCTAGAACAAAATTACTAAAAGCTGCATCTTTAGGAGATAAAGCAGCAATCATAAAAATTGCCGAATGTTATAAAGATGGTTCATATGGGTTTAGACAAAATCCTGATAAATCATTACATTGGTTTGGCTATATTCTTCAAAAAGATAGTAAGTTACAGCAACAATCTAGAGTGTTGTATGCCTCAGGAATAGTACCAAGCAATACTAGATTAGTAACACCACCTTCTGATGAAGAGTTAAAATTTGTTGTAAGTAGTTGTATAGAGTTGTTAGGAAGTATGAATGATTTAAAAAAAGATGGAAACATTTTGTTAAATTCATTAAGAGAAAGAAATAATGAATTAAATGGACAATCTATTAATAATGAAGAAGAATCTGTGTCTGATGTGATTCTAGACGATAGTGAAAATGAATTAACAAGCTCAGATCAAGAATATATTTCAGAAAATACAGAGCAACTTAAAGATAATTCAAATGAATTAACAAACTCAGATCAAGAATATATTTCAGAAAGCATTGAACAACTCGGAGATAGTTTAAGCAATATAACAGAAATCAATAATTCTTCTGAATTCTCAAGCGATGAAAGTAGAGGATTGGAATAGTAGTTTAAATATTTAATTTTGATCTTCTGCATAAAATTTTACATTTTAGTTTTTCATTATTATTTACCGTTTCTTTTATTGACTATAAAAAAATAAACTATATAATATAATATTATATATTAATATAAGTAAACAATGGAAGAAAAAACAAAATATTATCCAGAACCAAACAACAACACTGATTTCAATGAACTTGAAACAAGTATATTAGAATTTTGGAATAAAGATAACACATTTAAAGAAAGTATAGAAAATAGAAAAAAAGAAAATAAAGAAAACAATGATTTTGTATTTTTTGACGGTCCTCCATTTGCCAATGGTTTACCACATTACGGGCATTTATTAGCAGGTTATGTAAAAGATACCGTTGCTAGATATCAAACAATGAAAGGTAAAATTGTTGAAAGAAAATTTGGTTGGGACTGTCATGGTTTACCAGCTGAAATGAATGCCGAAAAAGGAACCGGAGTAAGCGGCAGAAAAGCTATTGAAGAGTATGGAATTGAAAATTTTAATAATTATTGTAAAAATGATGTTTTAAAATATGTAAGTGAATGGAAAGAACATGTAAATAGATCAGGTCGCTGGGTTGATTTTGATAATGGTTATAAAACTATGAACTTAAATTATATGGAATCTGTAATTTGGGTTTTTAAACAGCTTTATGATAAAGGTTTATTATATGAAGATTATAGAGTAATGCCCTATTCTTGGAAATGTCAAACTCCACTTTCAAATTTCGAAACAAGAATGGATAATTCCTATAGAGAAAGAGCAGATAAAGCTATAACAGTGAAGTTTAAATTAATAGATTCACCAGATTTTGTGAAAGAGTTGAATTTAAATACCATTTATATATTAGCTTGGACAACAACTCCTTGGACTTTACCTTCAAATTTAGCATTAACTGTAAATAAAAATATTGATTATGTTTTGATAAAGAAAGACGAAAATTATTTTATAATAGGTAAAAATAGTTTAAATAAATATAAAAAAGAGCTTTCTATTGATGAAAAAGAAAATTTTGATATTATAAAAGAATTTAAAGGCGAAGTGCTTTTGGGTTTAAAATATGAACCTTTGTTACCTTATTTAAAAGACTTAAAAGAAGTAAAAGAAGCTGAAAATTGTTTTACAATTTTACATGGTGATTTTGTAACAGTGGATGAAGGAACTGGAATAGTTCATACTGCCCCAGGCTTTGGTGAAGATGATAATTTAGTTTGTAAACCTATGGGAATTCCTACTATTTGTCCAGTAGATGATGGTGGTTGTTTTACTAATGTAATTTATGATTTTACAGGAAAACAAGTTTTTGAAACTAATGATTCTATTATTATAAAATTGAAAGAAGAAGGCAAATGGTTAAAAACTGAACAATATCTTCATAATTATCCACATTGTTGGAGAACAGATACGCCACTTATTTATAGAGCTATGTCCTCTTGGTATGTAAAAGTTACAGAAATAAAAGATAAAATGATTAAAAATAATCAAAATATTAATTGGATACCAGAGCATATAAAAAATGGTAGATTTGGAAAATGGCTTGAAGGTGCAAGAGATTGGTCTATAACAAGAAATAGATTTTGGGGTTGTCCTGTACCAGTTTGGAAAAGTAATAATCCAAAATATCCAAGAATTGATGTTTATGGTTCTTTAGATGAAATAGAAAGAGATTTTGGTGTTAGACCAGAAAATTTACATAGGCCTTATATAGATCAATTAACAAGAAAAAATCCAGATGATCCAACAGGTCAATCTTTAATGGTTAGAGTTACGGATGTTTTAGATTGCTGGTTCGAAAGCGGTTCTATGCCTTATGCTCAATTACATTATCCGTTTGAAAATAAAGAATATTTCGAAAATAATTTTCCAGCAGATTTTATAGCTGAAGGAGATGGACAAATAAGAGGTTGGTTTTATACTTTGTTGGTATTAGGAACAGCACTTTTTGACAAGAACCCGTTTAAAAATTGTATTTCTTTTGGTGTAATAGTTGATGAAGAAGGTAAAAAATTATCTAAAAGATGGAGAAATTATGTAGATCCAAAAGAGGCTTTTGAAACCTATGGTAGTGATGCTGTAAGATGGCTTATGCTAAAATCACCAGCTCTAAAAGGTGAAGAAGTTGGTATAAGTAAAGATGGAAAAGATATGAAAGAAACATTGAGATTAGTAATAAAACCAATGCTAAATTCCTATAATTTCTTTTGTTTGTATGCTAACAGTGATGGTTTAAAAGCTGAGTTGGATTTTACTTCTGAAAATGTAATGGATAAATATATATTATCAAAATTAAAAAATGCGATTAAAAATATTGAAAAAAATATGGATGAATACAGCATAAGCAATGCTTGTAAAGAAGTTGAAGTATTTTTTGAAATATTAAATAATTGGTATATAAGAAGAAATAAAAATAGATTCTGGAAATCTATAAAAGATCTTGATAAACAACAGGCTTATAATACTTTATATACAGTTTTGATAACTATGATGGAAGCAATAGCTCCTTTAGCCCCTTTTACTGCTGAATATATTTGGAGAGGATTGAATAAGGATAATTATTTTTAATAATTTTATATTAAGAGTATGATTAATAGAAAAATAATAAAAAAAGTGGTAAATTTAGAAATTTTTGATATTAAAATATTAATAATAATTTTTTTAATTTGCTTGAATTTGTTATAAAAACTAATAATAAAATATTCAAAATAAAACTAAAATTTTTTTTAAAAATATGTTGATTTTTAATAAAAATTATTTATATGATATTTATACATGTAATTTTGGAGAAAAATATGTCTGAACAAAATAATATTATAACAATAAAAGGTAATTGTGATACCAAAAACGTAATTGCCAAAACTTTTAATCTAGATAAAAATAATAATAGAGATTCTCTAGAGGAATTTTTAAAAACTATTTTGAATAATGAATATCCAAGTGATATGGAAAATAATATTGTTTATTCTGTGCAACAACTTTTAAGTTATTATATTAGTGACATACAAAATAATGATTGTTTTATAAAAAATATAATTAAACTTATTTTAGATAGTAAATTAATTAACAGAAACAAAATTATCATATTTAATACCATTCTAACTAATAAAAATGTAATTAGAAATTACAAAATTAATACTCTTAGTGTTATATTAAATGAACTTGAAAATCCAGAAAAAATAAATAATAATTTAATGCCTTACTTATCAGAAATTAAACAAAGTAAGCTATTACTATTAGCAACAGAAAAACTAAATATTGTCGGTGATAACTATTCAGAAGAATATTTACATGATATTGAACAACAGGAGATCGAAATATTTTTGTCTATAGAAAAAGATATTATAAAAAATAATTTTTCTTTAATAAATAACAACATAAAATCATTGGAAAACATTGAACAAAATATAGTTTCACATATAACAGATACTCATGGAGATAGTTTATCTATATTAGGTTCTTTAAAACAAACCGGTTTTATAGGTGAACTTACTGGAGAAATATTATTTTTTAATATAAAGAATAAAACATTTACAAAACTAAAAGAATTAGAAATTTCATCATTAGGAAATATTGATAATATTAGAAAAAATTTTGTTATAATTCCTGATTTTACATTACCAAATGTAATCCCAAGTGGTATATTTGTACATACCGGTGATATACAAGATAGAGGCCAAGAAAGTGCAGAATCTTTTGTTATTTTAAGAAGAACCATAGATTTATATAAAGAAAAATATATGAAAGATGGTTTTAATGAAAAAATAGCAAGAAAACAATCTATAAATAAAATAATAATAACAACTTCAGACCATGATATTTATAGTAATTCTAAATATAATGAAAGTTTACTTCTCGAACGTCCGAATAATTGTTTTAAAACTGCAAAAAACAAATTTGATAAAAATTTTAAAAAACATCATAGAATACAAGAAGATATGTTTAAGGACGGTTATATAAATTCAGGAAGATTGGTGCAAACAAAAATTGAAAATTTCAAAATACTCGCCAATCATTCTTATGTTGATGCAAATTCAGTGGCACTTGTGTTAATGGCTATTATATTTCCCTATAATAACGAAATCTATAGAACAATAGATAAAAATATTAATTTAGATTATATATCAAAACTGCATGATAAATGCAAAAAAATCAAAAAATATCAAGATAGTAATGTTATTAAAAAAATTAAATCTAATATAATTAAAACTGTTTTAAAGCAAAATGTTGATTTAAATAATATAGACGAAATGACTTTGGACATTGCTTGCAAAAAATTTTTTAGAGACTGTTTTGGAGCTTATAAAATGGATTTGAATATATTTTTCACCTCTCTTAGATATTGCATGGGAATAGGTGCTGAAACTGATAATTTTGTAAATAAAATAAATTTAACTGCAACAGAAATTTTAGAAGCTTTTTCTATAGGCACTAAGGTAATAGATAAAGTAAATAGAGAAAAAATGAAAAATAAAAAAAATAAACATTATGAAGATCCAATTATAGATTTGATAACATTTAGAAATGGTAGAACATTTAGAGGTGATGGATTTCTTGATTCAACAATTGAACTAAGAGCAGCACCAATAAAAGATTTATTAAAAGAAGGAATATTGATACTTAATGGACACGATGCTATCCAAAATACATATAATAACTCAAATATAGAAAGTGAAAGAAATACTATAGCAAATTATCCAAATGATAGAAACGTATCCTATTTTTATAACGAAGGCAAGTATACTGTTGTAGCTCCACAAATATTTAAAATTAGTAATAATGGAAAAATTAAAAATGGTATTTATTCACCTCTATTAATTGAAAGAGGTAATTTTGGATCCAAAAACTATTGCGAACCAAATCCAAATGCAAAAACAATAAACAATATATCGGTAATAGAAATAAGTAAAATAAATGATACTTTAGGAGCTGGAACTGAAGAAAATGATGTTGGTATTGTTCCAATTTTAAATATTGCCATGGCAACTGAAACTTTAGAACAAGAATTATTTGGTATTCAAAATCAATTGGAACAAATGGAATTTTAAAAATAAATTTTATTAGCAATAAATTGCTAATAAAATATTAGACCTCCTGCATAAAACTATTCTTATTTTCTACATATATTTAATATTTT
>CATOLK010000012.1 GCA_951801155.1 uncultured Rickettsiales bacterium
ATCGCCAAAAGGCTCTATGGAACCCCCAGACTATCTGGGGGATTTCGGGATACATTAATAAAAAACCACCAGCTAAGCTGGTAGATCACTTCTTTAATAATATTAACTTTATTACTAATATTGTCACTATTAGTTTTATTTCTAATATTTCCAATATTAATAATATTAAAAGTAAATCTGAAGTGAGCAAAGTCAATTCCAATATCAATTACTTGACTTTTAAAATAGCACACCTAAATTACTCTCATTATTATAAGAATTTTATATTTAAAAATGTTTAAGAGAATAATATATGTTTTGGTTTTAATAGTAGCAGTAAACTGTAGCAATTCTTCGCAAGAGGTAGAACAGATTATTTCAAAAGAAAAAGGAATAAAAACAAGTTTAGACTATATAAATTATAATTGGTGGCTATCTCTTAATGATAAAAATTTAGAAAGATATATACTAAAAGGTGTACTAAACAATAATGATTTAAGAGTATCAAATTTAAAAATAGATGAATATTCTGAGTATGTAAAATATACATTTGGTTTGGAATTACCAACATTATCTACTGGTGTTAATTATTCTAATATTAAAAAATTACCAATGGGTAATATGGATATGAAAAGTGATAGTATAACATTACCTTTAACAGTAAGTTATGAATTAGATTTATTTGGTAAAAATAGAAGAAAAACAAAATCAACTAAATTACAGTTGGAATCTTATAAATATCAACTGCATTCTTCATACATTTCTTTTGTTTCTGGATTATCCACTTTATATTTTAATATTATGAAATATAATGGAATATTGGATTATTATGAACAGTTAATTCAAATCGAAAATCAAATTCTTGATAATATAACATTAAAAAATTTAAACGGATTATTAACAGAAACAGAAATTAATGAAACAAAACAGAATATAAAAAAATTAAATAACGAAAAAATGGATTTATCAAAAGTTAGAGATAGTTTATTAACACAATTTGCAGTGATGTTAGGTGAAGACCCTAATAATATTAAAAGTTTAAAAATATCAAAATTAGACGAGTTAGAAGCGTTGGAAAGCAAAATGTTAATGCCAATATCTACTGATATAATATTTAAAAGACCGGATGTTATGGCTTATGAAAAAGAAATGGAAAAGGCAAAAATTGATATTGAAGTTGCAAGAAGGGAATTTTTGCCAACTTTAAGTATTGATGGTTCATTTGTATTTAATAATATAGCAAGTGGCGGATTTTTTAGCAGTACCAATACTATTAAAGCTTTAATGGCAGGAGCAAGTCAAACTTTGTTTGTTGGTGGCAGAAAAAAGACAAATTTAGCTATGATGAATTTTAAATATGAACAGATGTTTGAAAATTATAAAAAAGTAACATTGCAGGCTATAAAAGAAATAAATGATAGTTTAATGAATATATTTTATGATTTAATTATTAATAATAATAATGAACAAAATTTATTGATGGAATTTGATAGTTATAAAAATGATAAAATAAAATATAAAAACGGATTAATATCACGAATAGATTTATTAACACAAAAAAGAAAATTAATACAATTAAAAATTGATTTTGTAAGTTCAAAAATACAAAATTATATAGATTGTATTAGTTTGTATAAATCTGTAGCCGGACAAATTAATTAATTAATGGAGAACAAGAAATGAAAAAATTATTTATTTTAGTTATAATAGCATTTGGACTAATTATTTGTGGTTTCAAATATTATAGTTTAGAAAAAGAAAAAAAAGAAGTTTTGACTTTATATGGTAATGTAGATATAAAACAAGTCAATCTTGCATTTAGAACTGCCGGAAGAATTAAAGAGTTAAAGATGGAGGAGGGTGATATTGTAAAAAAGGGAGATTTATTAGCAAAAATAGATGAAGAACCTGTTTTAAATAAGTTAAATCAAGCAAAAGCCCAAATGGAAGCTGCTAAAATAGAACTTGATAATGAAATAACTTATTATAAAAGAAATAAAGAATTATGTAAGAAGAAAGTTTTATCAGTGCAAAAATGTGATGATATTGTAAGACAAAAGGAAAGGGCAAATGCAAATTATAAATATGTAAAAGCTGTTTATGATGAAGCAAAAACAACTTATAACGATTGTAATTTGTATGCTTCTGAAGATGGTGTTATTTTAATAAAGGTTCAAGAAAATGGAGCTATGGTGGCTGCAGGTACTCCAATTTATACATTATCTTTAAATAATCGTATGTTCGCAAAAGCTTATATAGAAGAAACTAAATTGGGAAAAGTTAGACTAGGAACAAGAGTTGACATATATACAGATTCTACAGATAAGGTTTATAGTGGACATATTGGCTTTATTTCGCCAGTATCTGAATTTACACCGAAAACAATAGAAACTGCTTCGCTTAGAACAGATTTAGTTTATAGATTAAGAATTGTTATAGATAATGCAGATGATTATTTAAAACAAGGAATGCCTATTACTGTTAAAATAAGATAAAGAAAAATAAAGAAAAAAATGAGTGAAGTAATAGCTACTGTTAGTAATTTGACAAAAAAATTCGACAATAATGTAGCAATTGATAATTTAAGTTTTAAAATAAACAAAGGTGATATTATAGGACTTGTGGGTCCTGATGGGGCAGGAAAAACAACACTTATAAGATTGTTGATAGGTTTGTTAATCCCAACTAGTGGAAAGATAGAAATTTTGAACTTAAATGCCACAACACAAACAGACCAGCTTCATCAAGTTATAGGTTATATGCCGCAGAAATTTGGTTTGTATGAAGATTTAACTGTTTTGGAGAATTTGGAATTGTATGCTAATCTTAAAGATTTAAACGAAATGGAAAAAAAAGAGTCCTTTAAAACTCTTTTAGATTTTACAAATTTAAAAACTTTTACTGGAAGATTGGCGGGAAGATTGTCTGGAGGAATGAAGCAAAAGTTAGGTCTTGCTTGTTCCTTATTAGGAAGTCCAAAATTTTTGTTATTGGATGAGCCTGGTGTTGGTGTTGATCCTATTTCTAGAAGAGAATTGATGGCTATGGTAAGAGCTTTAAGCGGAAATGGAATGACAATTCTATGGTCTACTTCTTATCTTGATGAAGCAGAAAGTTTTGATAAAGTTATATTGTTGAATGATGGAAAAATATTATATAACGGAATACCATCGGAATTAACTAAAACAGAAGAAGGGAATGTATTCTTAACAAAAGATGTAAATGTTAAAAATAGGGCTTTGTTAAGAAAAATTTTAAAAAGCAAAGAAAAAATAACAGATGCTGTAATAGAAGGAAGTGCGGTTAGAGTTGTTATTAAAGGTGATAAATTGAAGGAAAAATTTGGAGATTATATAAAACCAGTAAAACCTAGATTTGAAGATGCTGTAATAGATATTTTAGGTGGTTGCCCGCAAGGTGAATCAAAAGTGGCAAAAAATATAAAAATAAAAACAAAAATTGAAAATGTAATAGAAGCTAAAGGATTAACTAAAGTTTATGGAAGTTTTACCGCAGCTAATAATATAAATTTTACTATAAAAAAAGGTGAAATTTTTGGACTTTTAGGACCTAATGGTGCTGGTAAATCAACTTCTTTTAAAATGATGTGTGGGCTTTCTAGACCAACTAAAGGAAATGCCTATATTATGGGTATCGATATGTTAAAACATCCAGAAATAGCGAGAGAACAATTGGGTTATATGGCTCAAAAATTTTCTCTTTTTACAAATTTGACGGTAAAACAAAATTTGGATTTATTTTCTGGAATATATGGGCTTACTGGTATTGAAAGAAAGAACAGAATTGATCAAATGATAGATGTTTTTGAGTTTAATGAGTATAAAAATATGTTATCTGGTGAATTGCCACTTGGCTTTAAACAAAGATTATCTTTGGCTTGTGCTATAATGCATAATCCACCTATTCTATTTTTGGATGAGCCTACAAGTGGTGTAGACCCTTTAACTAGAAGAGAATTTTGGAATCATATTAATTCTATGGTGGAAAAAGGTGTAACTGTTATGGTGACTACACATTTTATGGATGAAGCTGAATATTGTGATAGAATAGCTTTAATTTATAAAGGAAAAGCAATAAAAACAGGACATCCAAGCGAATTAAAAAAAGAAGATGAAACTATGGAAGATGCTTTTATAAGAACAATTCAAGAATATGACACTGAACATGGGGAGGAGAGAGTATGAAGGAAAAAAAATCAACAATTTTTAGATCTTTAATTTATAAAGAATATGTTCAAATAATAAGAGATCCAAGTAGTATATTAATTGCATTTGTTTTGCCATTAATGTTAATGTTTTTGTTTGCCTATGCGATAAATTTTGATAATAATCAAATAAAAGTTGGACTTTTGTTTGAAGGTTATAGAAATCAAGTAAACGATTTAATTACAACTATGGAGAACACATCTTATATTGTAGTTAGACAGTTTGAGGATAGAAAATCAATGGAAAGGGCACTTATAAATAGTGAAATAAAAGCTATGGTAATAGTACCAAATGATTTTGCAAAAAATGTAAATTCTAATATACCTGCAAAAATACAACTTTTGATTGATGGAACGGATCCTAATATGTCAACTTTTGTGGAGGGTTATATTTCCGGAGCTGTTTCCAAATGGTTGCAAATAGAAGGTATAAATAAAGGTAATGATATTGCGGCAAATATTGATATACAAAGTTATGTTTGGTTTAATCCAGATTTAAAAAGTAGAAATTTAATTTTACCAGGTTCTATTGCAAATATCATGACTTTGGTTGGAATGATGTTAACGGCTTTGGTTATTGTTAGAGAATGGGAAAGAGGTACTATGGAAGCTTTGTTAACAACAAAAATAAAGAAAATGGACATAATTTTATCAAAATTTGTAGCTTACTATTGTTTGGCTATGGTTTCTACCATTTTATGTTCTTTTTTGTCTATAGTGGTGTTTAAAGTACCGTTTCATGGTTCTTATTTAGTGTATTTTGTAACATCAAGTTTATTTATTTTTACATCATTGGGACAAGGCTTGTTAATATCAACTACATCAAAAAGTCAATTTTTAGCATCAATGACAGTTTCGAATGTGGGTTTTACTCCTGCCAATATGTTGTCTGGTATGATGTTTGAGATATCTTCAATGCCAAAAATAGTGCAATTTATATCTTTATTTGTACCAGCAAGATATTTTACCACTTGTATAGTTAATTTATTCAATGCTGGTAATATTTGGAGTGTTCTTTTAGAACAAAGTGCATTTTTAGCAATAGTTAGTATACTTTTATTTATATTGGTATATAAAAAAACAAAAACAAGATTAGAGTAAGTGAGGTATATATGATAAGGTGGAATAGAGTTAAAGCATTTATAATTAAAGAATTTCAAGCAACTTTAGCCGATAAGCAAAATAGAAATATGATTTTATTAGCCCCTTTTTTAATGTTAATACTTTTTGCTTATACTGCTACTTTAGAGGTTAAAAATGTTTTTATGTTAGTTTATGATAAAGATAATAGTCAACTTTCAAAACAATTATCTAATAAATTTGAAAATACAAAGGTCGTGAAAAAAGTTTACTATACTAATAGTAGAGATGAGATGGTTGATTTAATGAATAGACAGAAAGTTTTTATTACTGTAACAATTCCTCAAGATTTTTCAAAAAATGTATATAAAGGAGAAAAAACAGCTATTCAATTAATAATGGATGGAAGAAAATCAAATGCATCACAAATAGCATCCAGTTATGCCACAAGTATAATACAATCTTTTTTAACAAATGAGCTAAATGAAGTTGAAAAAACAAGTTCGGCTGTTACTATTGAAACAAGAAATTGGTTTAATCCAGAATTAAATTATCAATGGTTTATTTTAATATCTTTAATCGGTATGATGGCTATGGCAATGACTTTTATGATTACAGCACAAGCTATAGCTCAAGAAAAGGAGCTTGGCACATTTGATCAAATGATAGTTTCTCCATTAACTTCAGCAGAGATTTTGGTAGGAAAAACAATCCCGGCAATTTTGATAACTCTTTTTGATGTAACAATGATGATTATAGCTTCTTGTTTGCTTTTTAAACTTCCTATTACTGGTTCAATTTTTGCTTTGTATTTTAGTATAACTATGTTTTTGTTGTCTATAGCTGGTATGGGTTTGAGTATTTCGATATTATGTAAAACTCAACAACAATCAATATTGGGTGTATTTACTGTTATGACGCCAGTTATTTTGATTTCTGGTTATGCTGCACCTATTGAAAATATGTCAAAATTTTTGCAACAATTGGCTAAAATTAATCCGTTGACGTATTTTTGTGTATTGATGAAGGGAATCTTTTTGAAGAATATTGATTTTCATATGATTGTGGATAATTGTTTGCCGCTTTTTGTAATTGCGATTGTGACTTTGACTTTTTCATGGTGGTTTTTTAATAAAAATTTGGATTAAAGAAAAAAATAATTTTTTAAAAATACTAAACTCTATTATAAAATAAATTTTTAATAATTAAAATACATTTTGTTTTGTATTAATATAATAATCCTGCGCAAAAATTTTTTAAATAAGACAGTTTTAGTAAAAAAATATTCTAGTTTAAAAATATATTTTTAAAACTAACTTTCAAAAATATATTTTAGCATCTTTTTAGCTATATTATTCTTTGTATCTCTTTCTATTTTAAATTGATTTTCATTCCTATCTATAATTACAACCTCATTATAATCAACATTAAACCCTATATCTTTTCTAGAAACATCATTTGCAATTATATAATCAAGATTTTTAGCTTTTACCTTTTTTATAGCATTTTCAATCAAATTATCAGTTTCAGCACAAAATCCTATAATTTTTTGTTTATCCGTCCTAATTTTTGCAATTTCTTTTAAAACATCAACATTTTTTATCAATTTTATTGTTAAAGAATCATTATTTTCTTTTTTAATTTTTTTATCAGCTACATTTTCCACTTTATAATCTGAAATTGATGCTGCCATAATTACATTTGTATCTTCTTTTAGATTATTTTTAACAGCATTTAAAATTTCTTCAGTAGTATCAACATTTATTACTTTATATTGCCTTTTAACAGCTACTGTACTTATTAAAATAACATTTCCACCAGCATTAAAAATCTCATCGGCCACAGCAATACCCATTTTTCCAGAACTATGATTACTTATGCATCTTATAGGATCAATAGGTTCTCTAGTGCCTCCAGCAGTCACTATAAAATTCTTATTTTTCAAAAAATTGCAATTATTTATTAAAATCTCTACAGTTTTTTCATATATTTCTTGAGGTTCTGACATTCTACCTTTTCCATTACAGCCACAAGCCAAAAAACCATTTTTTGGTTCCATGACTTCAATATTTTTTGATTGTTTTAATTTTAAAATATTATTTTGTACAAAATCATTTTCCCACATATTACAATTCATAGCAGGTGCTATAAGGATTTTTTTATTAAAAGCACAGGCAACAGAAGTTAAAAGATTATCACAAATACCATTAGCAATTTTACCAATAGTATTTGCAGTTGCAGGCGCAATAATAAATATATCAGCCCAATCAACAAGGGCTATATGTTCTGGTTTCCAATCATTATCGCCAAATTCTTTAACATAAACTTCATTTTGAGACAAAGTTTGTAAAGTTGTAACTGTAACAAAGTTTTGTGCATTTTCTGTTAATACAACTTTTACATTAATATTATTTCTTTTAAAAATTCTAATTAATTCACAAATTTTATAAGCAGCTATACCGCCCGTGATTCCTATTAGAACATTTTTGTTTTCCACTCTATTACCTGTTTTTTTCTATAAATAATCCAGCATCAAAAATTGTTTGTTCATCAAAATGTCTTCCTATTAAATGAACTCCAATTGGTAATTCTTTTGAATCAAAACCAACTGGAACACTTAAACCTGGTAAACCTGCCATATTTACAGGACAAACAAATAAATCATTCAAATAATTAGATTCCATATTTTTTGCTTTTTCTTCTTCTGTTAAATTTATAGGAAATGCAGTTTGTGGAGCTGTTGGAGTCATTAAAAAATCAACTTTATTTAAAGCATCTAGAAATTCATTTACAAGTTTTCTTCTTACTTTTTGAGCTTTTAAAAAGAACTTCTCATAATTTTCAGTAGAAGAAAAGAAATAACCTAATAAAATTCTTTTTTTTATATTATCACCAAAACCTTCTGATCTTGTTTTACAATATAAATCATCAAGGTTCTTTACTTCTTTATCAGTTCTATAACCATATCTAACACCATCATATCTGGCTAAATTTGAAGCAAGTTCTGTATAAGATATTATAGTGTATAACTCTGGAACAAAATCTACTGTTGGAATTGATAATTCAATAATCTCGCAACCTTCTTTTTTAAACAAATCTATAGTTTCATAGAATTTTTTATAAATATCACTACTAACTTTTCCATCTAATCCCAAAAATTCCTTTATAATACCAACTTTTTTACCTTTAATATTAGCATTTAAATTTTTATAAAAATTTGTACTTTCTTTTTTAGTACTAGTTGAATCTTTTTCATCATAACCACAAATTATATCAGTTAAATAACTAGCATCAGAAATATCTTTTGTCAACCAACCTGCTTGATCAAAAGAACTTGCATAGGCAATAATTCCATATCTTGAAACTCTTCCATAAGTTGGTTTTATCCCAACCAAATTACATAATGCTGCTGGCTGTCTTATAGATCCACCGGTATCAGTTCCAGCAGCAGCTAAACACAAATTAGCAGCTAATGCAGCAGCAGAACCACCAGATGAACCGCCTGGAATTAAATCTCTATCATCGCCTTTTGTTTTATAAGGATTTATAGATGGACCAAAATAACTAGTCATAGTAGTAGATCCACAAGCAAATTCATCCATATTCGTTTTTCCTAATAAAATATAATTTTCATCATTTAATTTTTTTGTAACAGTAGATTCATATGGTGGAATAAAATTTTCTAAAATTTTTGAACCACAAGTTGTTCTAATTCCTTTTGTACAGAAAATATCTTTAACCACTATTGGTAAACCCTCTAATTTTTTAACTTCACCTTTTGCAATATTTTTATCGCATTCTTCTGCTTTTTGAATAGCATTTTCGAAATTTTTTGTAATATAAGCATTATATTTATCTTCTTTTTCTATTTTATCAATAAATGTTTGAGTTAATTCTTTACTGGAAAATTCTTTTTTTAAAAGTTTTTCTTTAGTTTCTAATAATGTTAATTTTGTTATATCTGTCATAATTCTACCTCTATTCAACTACTTTTGGAACAATAAAATAATTATACATTGATTTTGGAGCACATTTCATTAATTCTTCTTGTTTTTCTCCATCAGTTATTTCATCTTTATGAACAATTAATTGCATATCGTATGGATTTATTAGTGGTTCTAATCCATCAGTATTAATATCATTTACTGCTTTTACAGTTATTATATCGTTATTTAGTAGATTGAGAATTTTTTCTTCATCTTCTTTTTTAATTTCAATTCTAGCTAATTTTGCTAATTTTTGTAAGCTTTTATTGTCTAACATCTTTTTAAAAAATAAATATAACTTGTATTAAGTATAATTATAACCTAATTAAATTAAAAATCAATTGTTATTTTATAATTATTGGGTCTTTTGTATAAAACTATTTTTATTTTTTATGTCTATTTAATAATTTTTATTTTTATATCTTTCTTTTTTCATTAGGTTTTGTTATTCCTTTGATTTTCCGTTATTTGTGTCATTCTTGTACATATTCACTATTTCGATGACAGATTTTTTTAGTAATTTACCAATCTGGAAATTTTAATATTTAGAATCTCGAATATTGATTTTTTGTATTGTAAGAATTTAAATATATCGAGATTCTTTTGTTTCACTTCGATAAATTGCAATTTAACAACATATCAAATTTATTACGTAAATACACTAATTTTTTCTTTTTCATAATTAAGATTTTCCAATAAAACAATTTTATAAAAAAATTTACTCTAGAATAATATAAACAAAATTAAATAAATAAATTTGTTTCAATATTTTCTCTTGGTTCTTCTATTTCTTCTTGAATGTTTTCTAAAACAATACCAAAATTTGACATAAAGTCATTTATTTCCTGAATATTATCTTTAATAACTTTTTTTATATATGAATATCTACTATATTGTTGTATTTCCGATGGATCTACCGGTGGTTCTAAATTAACACTTTGATAATTATGAAGATTCGATTTTCTTCTATCATATCTATTATCTAATAATGAAATTTCTTCTACTATTTGTAAAGGAGTTTTACCTGTTTCTTCATTTATTTTATTTGGATCTATTCTAAAATATTTAAAAAAATCATACATAATATATTCACCTTCTATATCGCAACAAGCATAACAAAATACTCCTTCTGCTATTCGTTGTTTTTCTTCTTCATTATTTATATTGTTTTCTTTGAAAATTTCATCAAATTTTTTAGGAACTAAAAAATTTGTTATTTTAAGTGCAATATTATTAGTAAGAGGTATAATTTCATTATCAAAATTATATTCTTTTTTGATAATTTCTTTGAAATCATTAAACATATTAACACTTGCATTCATAATAATATCATAATATTTTTTATACTCATTCAGAGCATTTAAGTATTTTTCTATAATATTTTCTTCTGTCATAAATAATCTATTTTTAATATAAATTATTATATAATATTTTTTTGTTAAAGTCAAGATTTATTAATGTGTATATATAGCTTCACCAATTTTAATCCAAAAACCTCCTTTTTTCTCTCTTATAATATTCCATAAAACTTTTAATATCAACACCAAACATAATTTTTATTACGGTTACACCTTTATTATTTTTAATAATATAACTTTTTTAAATTAACAGGTTTAGCATCAACTTTTTTATAACAATCAGTCAATCAAATTACTTCTCTACTTTCAATATAAAGCTAATTTTTATCAAATAAATTATATTTTTTATTTTTGACTACAAATTACACCTATTAGATAAAACCATAAAATCTGGTTATTTTACTTTCCAATCTGAAGTCTCGGACAAAACCCATCAGGTTTATCAATTTTTATATTTTCAATAATAATTTTTTCATCACTTAAAATACTAAAATTTCTTTCTTTAATATTCAGAAAATCCAATATTTTTTTTGCAATATGTGGACAAATTACTTGCAACAAAACTGCAATTTGTAAAATATAATTGATTTCTTTATATAAAACTTCCTTTGCTTCTTTTAATTCATTATTTTTAATTAAATTCCAAGGTGTAGTCTCTTCCATATAATTATTAGCTATATTTGCAATAGTAATTATTAAATCTTTATAACCTTGAAAATCAAATTTATTTATAGTTTTGTTTTTTAATTCATCTTGATATTTAAAATCCAATATTTTTATATTTTCAATAATTCCATCAAAATTTTTATAAACCATGGATAAAACCCTTTGCACTAAATTGCCGATATTATTAACTAAATCTGCATTTATTTTTTCTACAAGTCTTGCTCTTGAATAATCACCATCATTACCAAAAGTAGTTTCTGTTATCAGATAGTATTTTAAATAATCTTTTGCAATTTCTTCATCTATTAAAAAATCATTTTTTAACCATTCTATCTCAGTTTGTGCACTTATAGCATTTCCAAAAGATTTTGAAATCTTTCTTCCTTCATTAGTCCACCAGCCATGTGCAAATACAGTAGTTGGTAAAATATTTTTATCTAAAATTTCTTCAAGTTTAATATTTTTTAGTTCTTCTCTTTTATATTCCACTGCAATTAAAAACGCTGGCCAATAAACAGTATGGAATTTTATAATATCTTTTCCAACAAAATGAACAACTTCTGCATTTTTCCAAAATTCTTCAAATTTCCCAGCACTATCTAGTGCAGATTGATAATTAAATAATGCATCTAACCAAACATAAATTACATGTTTTTCTTCATCTTTTAAATTATGTAACCAATCACTATTTTCATCTAAAAGATTTTTATTATTTTCATCACAAGGTATTTTAATTCCCCAAGAAAAATTGTTTCTAGAAACAGATAAATCCTGCAAAAAACCTTTTGTATATTTACCTTCTTCAAAATCTTTTAAATTTCCGCCACTTACAAAACTTATAACTTCATTTCTTCTGGAAATTGGCTGTATAAAATCCGTATTTTTATATAAATCTAACAAAATATCTTGAAATTCACTTAATCTAAAAAAATAACTATCCTCTTCTTTCCATTCAACACTCTTTCCTATTTCTGTTTTGAAAGTTCCATCCTCTTGTTTTATTAATTCATCTTCTTTATAGTATGCTTCATCACTTATACAATACCAACCAGAATACTTACTTTTATATAACCAACCATTTTCTACCAATTTTTTCCACATTCTTTGTACAAAATCTTTATGTCTTTTTTCTGTTGTTCTTATAAAATCGTTATATTCAAAATTCATATAATCTGCTGCTTCTCTAAATATTTTTGCATATTTATCCACAAAATCCTGTTCTTTAACTCCAGCTTTTTCTGCCGCCTGTTGGAGTTTTTGACCATGTTCATCTGTTCCCGTTAAAAATCTTGTGTTTAAACCTTTTAATTTTTTAAATCTATTAGCAGTATCAACCATTAGGGTTGTATATACTCCACCTATATGTGGTTCTGAATTAACATAATAAATAGGTGTTGTTATATAAAAATTTTTCATTTTTTTAAATATTAATTAATAAATTCAATTTCTTTTATTTTAGAATTTTCATAAATACATTTTATTACTGTACAATTATTAATTTTTTTGTCAACAATAAAATTTTGGTACAGTAAAAACATAACTATAACAAAACCATGGGCTGCAATTCCTATTTTATTATATTTAGTATTTTCTACTATTTTGTTTACACAATTAGTAAATCTATTTATTGCATCGATCTTTTTTTCACCATTTGGAAAAGAAAAATCACCATAGGATTTCTCATGAAAATAACCACGATAAAAATCTTCGCTAAATTCCTTATTTACTTCAGTTTTTAATCTGCCAAAATAATCACCGAAAGATATCTCTTTTAAATCTTCTTCTATTTCAATGCCAATATTACTTTCATCAGCAACTATTTTCCCAGTCACATAAGCTCTGTCTAATGGACTTGAATAAATGTGTTCTAAGCCTTCATTTTTTAATATTTTTGCTATATTTTTAGCCTGTTCTATACCTGTTTCATTTAAAGGAATATTTGTAGCACCTTGAACTCTTCCTTCTTTATTCCAATCTGTCTGTCCATGTCTAAATAAATAAATTGTTTTAATTTCCATATTTTAAAGCTTTATAAATCTACATAATATTATTATATTATAAAAATAAGTAAATTGCAATAAAAATTTTAAATTATAAATAATTTACTTTTTATCTTTTTTATTTATTAACAATAATATATATACATATATATCTATTTTAATATAGTTTTTTTAAAAAATAAAAAATATAAAAACAATAAAAAAATTAAATAAATATTAACTGAAATACAAATAAAAGTTGATTTCTAATCAAAAAACCTTCAATTGTTCAAAATTTATCATAGCAAAGCAAAAAACATATTTAATATAATTTATTAATTTTTAATTGCTTTTACTTATTTTTTAAACTAATATTATAACAAATATATTAAAACTAGCTTGATGATTTTATAAATTTTATTTAGAGGTTTATTATGACAAATATAACTATTATAGCTGGCCCATGCTCAGTAGATAAAAATAATTTACATGAAATTGATGAAATTTTATCAATAAAAATTAATGGGAAAAAAGCAATAGCAGGTACAAGAGTTGTTGGTTTAAAATCAAGAACAATTTTAGAAACTTCTGGAGAAGGAATGGGAATAGATTTTGATGTCTATATGCATAATTGCGATATTTTAATAAACGGTGGAAATTCAAATGATTTTGAAAATTTACCATCAATATTAATGGCTAAAGAAATACAGGAAAAACATAATTGCATAATAGCAACTGAAGTTATGAATCCAGCAATACAGATGCCACAATTGGAAAAACATTTAAAAGGAATCGTTATGCCTTGGAATCCATCTGTTAATCAATTAGGTTGGTCGGAATTGTATATTTCTAAATATTGTGAAAAAAATAATTGGTTTTTAGGTATAAAAAATCCAAAAGATTTAGGTGAAACAATTGTGGATAGTGAAGTAAATAATATTACGGCACCAATGGAAAGGGTTTGGAAAGGCATAGCTAGTTATTCAAATTTAGAAAATAAAAAAAAGATTCTAATACATAGGGGAATTAATTCAGAAATAAAAAGTGATTTTAGAAATGATTTAGTACATAAAGCTGCTATGAGAACAAAAACCTCTATAGCTGAAGCAAAAATGTTTTTTGATCCTAGTCACTCCTGTGGTCCAAAATTAAGAGATAAAATAGTAGAAATTACTATAGAAGCTATGAAAATGAAATGTGTTGATGGTAGTAATTTATACGATGGAATTTTAGTTGAAGTTGGAACATCTGTAACAGATACAAAACAACATATAACAATTGATGAATTGGAAACTTTGGTTAATGAATTAAGTAAATTTCGAGAATTATAGTATTACAAAAATTAATAATTTCTCAGAATTTAAAGGAAAGAGCTGTAATATTTATAAATAAAAAATATTTCGTAAACTCAGAATAAAAATTTATTCTATATATAAAACAAAATATAGGTAATTTAACTAATATTTTATTAAAATTATAATAGACCTTCTGCATAAAACTATTCTTATTTTCTATATATGTTTAATAATTTTATTCTTTAATAATTTTTATTTTTATATCTTTCTTTTTTTATTGGATTTGTTATTTCTTT
>CATOLK010000013.1 GCA_951801155.1 uncultured Rickettsiales bacterium
TATAAAAGTAAAAATGAGGAAAGTTTTTCCCAAATGATATGAACCAGTACAAAATTTTATTTTCTCTTGCAAAAATATTTTTTAATTATAAATTATTAACAATTGATAAAATTTTTAGGATTCATATGAAATACACAAATATTTATTCAAATACACAAGAACAGGTATTCGACGGCGGTTTAAGAGACTATATGTATTTAATATACAAAAATATGGGAAAAGCTCTTTTAATTAGTGCTGTAATAGCCTTTATTGTTGGTCATAGTAACTTTATGTTAAGTTTATTATTTTCTAACCCAATCGTAGCTATAATAGTTCAATTACTGCCATTATTTTTTGTATTTAATTTTACAAAAACACTTATTAGCGGTACTGTTCAGGATGCAAAAAACAGGTTATTTATTTTTTCAGCATTGATGGGAGTATCACTGTCAACAATATTTGTAATGTATACCGGTCAAAGTATAGTTGAAACTTTTTTAACAACTTCTATTACTTTTGGTTGTATGAGTTTATATGGTTACAAAACTAAAAAAGATTTAAGTAGTTTACAATCATTTTTATTTATGGGGTTATGCGGATTAGTTATAGCTTCTTTAATTAACTTATTTATAAGAAGTGGAACTACTTCCTATATATTGTCCTGCATTGGTGTTATAATTTTTACACTTTATACAGCTTATGATGTTCAAAATATAAGAAAATTATATAACCAAGTAAGTATAAGTACTGATGCAAAAGAAAAAATAGCAGTTTTTGGTGCTTTACAATTGTATTTAGATTTTATTAATCTTTTCTTAGATTTATTGAGAATTTTAAATTCTCGCGTTAGAGAATAATTTTTATTTATTAATACTAGATGAAATATTTTTTGATATTTTTTTTATTTTTTAATTACTTCTTCGGCAAAATAAATAATGTTTTTGCCGAAGAAGATAATACTATCGATGAAAAAATTGAAGAAATAATTGAAAATAATAGTAGAAAAGATATTACAAAAGTTGTTGAAAAAATATTGAAAACTGTAGTTACTATTGAAGCTATAAAATTAGAAAATGTTAATATAAATAATAAAAACTCATATTTTATAGTAGAAAAATTAGGCAATACTAATGAAATAGGGACTGGATTTTTAATAAGTGAAGATGGTTTTGTATTAACAAATCACCATGTAATTAGCGGTTCTAATAAAATTATTGTTAAGATAGAAGATAAAGAATACCAAGCAGAAATTGTGGGCGATGATTGTTATTCCGATGTAGCTTTATTAAAAATAAAAAATAAAAATGATGAAGTTTTCTCATTTGTAAAATTAAATCCAGAAGTAAATATAAAAATAGGAGAAAGTGTTATAATTATTGGAAATCCTTATAATTTAGGTTTATCGGTATCTAGTGGTATTATTTCTGCACTTGATAGAAGTATAAAAAATACTGGATACATAGGTCTAATTCAAACAGATGCCAATATAAATAAAGGTAATTCTGGTGGTCCGATATTTAATAAAAATGGTGATATTATAGGTATAAATAGTATAGTTTTTTCTCCAAAAGAGAATAGAAATACTGGAATTGGTTTTGCAATACCAATAAAGAATATAGTTGATATTATAGATAAGTTAAAAGAGTTTGGTTTTATTCAAAGAGGTTGGTTAGGAATAAAAGGTGAAGATGCAACGGAAGATATTTTTAAAATTTTAAATTCAAAAAGAGGAACCGGTATTTTGGTAAAAAATGTAATAGAAGGTAGCCCTGCCGATAAGTCTGGAATTTTACCTGCAGATATTATAATCTCTTATAATGATAGACACATTAAAGATCTTAATAATTTAATATATATGATAAGAAACACTAATATAAATAGTAATGTTAGTATATTAATTTTAAGAGCTGGAAAATATATAAAATTAAAAGCAAATATAAAGGAATTGCCAGTTAATTTAGATGAAGTATATGAACAAATTTTAAACAATACAGTTGATTTTATGGATATGAATATTACTCAATTTGATAGAAATTTGATCGATAGATATAAACTACATGATGGTTTTGAAGATAAAGCTATGTATGTTTTAGATGTTAAAAATGGTGGAATTGCTGATAAAAATGGAATAAAAGCTGGTGATTTAATATTATCGATAAATCAAGTTCAATTGAAAAATAAAATAATACTAAATAATTTGATTAACAGTCTTAAAAAAAATAATCAACAAAATATAATTTTAACAGTAAAGAAAGCTGTAAGTGGTGATGTTGCTATATTAAAAGTAAATTTGAATAATTACATTTAATTTTAGCTAACTTCTAATGTAAGAATTTTTTAATATTTTTTTATTTAAAAAGTTATTTGTGTATATTTTATATATATTTAGTGTTCTAATAACAAAATTCAACAAAAATGAGAAATTGTAGATAATTCAGTTAGTTACTATTTTACTTGATATTAAATAAATTTCATCTAAAATAGATACATTATTTATATGAAAAAAACTCTATGAAAATAGATTATAAACTAGCAGATCAAACAATAAAAAATTTAATAAATAGTAATTATAAATGTGTTTTACTTTACGGAGAGAGTAATTCGGCTGTAGAAACAAAATATTCTTCTGTTTTAGATATTTTTAAAAAATATGGTTATGAAATTTCAGATATTTCTCCCGATAGGTTAAGGGAAAATGAAAATTTATTATTAGAAGAATTTTTGGCAATTTCAATGTTTGCTAGCAATACTCTTTATACATTAAAACTTTTAGAAAAAGAAAATAATTATACAAAAGCAATAGAAAATTTATTTAAGGATAGCAATACAAGTAAAAGCGATAATTTTTTGGTTATAACTGCTGGTAATTTAGAAATTACGTCATCTTTAAGGAAATATGCTGAAAAGTGTGAATTTATAGCCTGTATAGCCTGTTATGTTGATGATAAAAATACTGGTGCATTTATAGGCGCAAAATTGAAAGAATATGGCTTTAATTTTAGTGCAGATGTTACAAAATATTTAATTGAAAACATTGGAAATAATAATCTAATTATAGAAAATGAAATTAAAAAAATAGATTTATATAAAGGAATTGATAGAATTTTAACTCTTGAAGATGTAAAAAAATGTGTGAATGATGTAGCACAGACTAATTTTAATGATTTTTGTAATAGTTTTTGTTCTTTTGAAAAAAGTAAAACTATTAAAATCCTTAATAAATTAGTTCAAGAAAATGTTGAATTAATTGTAATTATAAGGATGATGGTTAGATATTTTTTACAATTACAGAGAATACGATTTATGCTTGATACTGGAGAACAATTGGATGATATTCTAAAAAAAGAAAAAGTTTTCTGGAAACAACAAAATTTTACTAAAATACATATACAGAAATGGACTTTAAATAAAATAAATTTAATTTTGGAAAAGTTAATTGATGTTGAAAAAAATGTAAAATTTAGTAATAATAAAACTGAATTTGAAAATTTTATTTTAAAGAGTTTTATATATTTTGATAAAAATAGATATTGATTTAAAAAAAACTTGATATTATATAAATAATATGTTATAATTATGTTATGGATTTAAAATAATTTTTTTAATGAAACGTTTTTTAGTGTTTTTTTGTTGTTTGCTGTTCGTGTGTTTTACTAGAAATAGTAAGGCAAATAATGATTTTGCTAAGAATGTAGAAATTAATAATATTGTAAAAAACGATATTAAAGAAGAAATTGGCAGTGTTGAAAATAAAAATATTCCTAATACTGTTGAGATTCAAAAAAGTAATAATGATTTAAATATTGATGACAGTGCAATTAACAATGAAAATATTCCCAGTGCCAATGAAATTCAAAAAAATAATGATGATTTAAATATTGATGACAGTGCAATTAATAATAAAAATGTTTCCAATACCGATGAAATTCAAAAAAGTAATGATGACTTAAATATTAATAGTAATACAATTGATAGTGAAAAAAAAGATGATAATATTGATCAAATTATAAATAATAATATTGTAGATGATAATGGAGAAAATAAAAATGTTGACAATAAGAATATAATTGTTGAGAACCTAGGTACCGAGAATGCCGATGAAGACAATCCTATTACAAATACTGTAGATGTTAACAGAATTGAAGAAGCTGATATTAATAGTGGGATAATTAATAATACTAAAAATGCTCAAAATATTGATAATAAAGCTAAAAACAAAATTATAAATGAATTTAGAGAAAAATTACTGAATGAACAAGAAATAAAAAGAGAGTTGAAAAAAAATGTAGTCCTAACAGATGAAGATTTGGATATTTTAAAAAAAAGTGATACTCCGCAAATTACTTTAAAAGAAGCTGTAAAAGAGGCCATAAAACCATCTGGGAAAGAATTTATAATAATGGAAAGAGAAAAAAAAATAAAAGAAGAACGGGAAAAAATTAAAAAAGAAGAAAAAAGATTAAAGGAGGAACAAGAAAAGATTAAAAGAGAGGAAGAAAGAATTAGAAAATTAGAAGAAAAGATAAAAAAAGATGAAGAAAAAGCTAGAAAGAAGCAACAAACTGAAGAAGAGAGAAAGAGAAAATTAGAGGAAATGGAACAACTTAAGTTAGATAAGGAAAAATTGGAAGAGAATAAAAAAAATTTTGAAAATGAAAATAATACTATTAATAAATTAAAAGAATCGATTTTAAGCATAAGTGCCAATTTTAAAAATATCGGTATAGATGAGCAAATGTTACAATCTACTGAAGTTAATGATGAACTCGGAGAAAAAAAAGTGGGAAAAAAAGGTGTAATCAATAAAATATTCAATATAACGGATACTGGTGTCTCAGAAGAATTTTTATATTCCGAAACTTATAAAGAATTAATAAATAATAAAACAAAAATAAATAAAAGCAATGTAAATAAAGAAACAGATATACCTGTGTTAAACGTTGAAGAAAAGAATATAATTAATTTTAGTACCAGTGATATACCTCCAGAAATTTTAACCTATAAAAGATCTGAAGAAAATAAACATATTCCGATGATAATTTTGAATAGAGATATGCAAGAAATAGCTAAAAAAGCTATTGTTGAAAATAATTTATCTGTTTTAAGAGGTATTATAGAACAAACAAAAGATCCTGATTTTTTAATAGGAAAAAGTACGTCTCTTTTGTTGTTTGCTGTCGAAAATCAAAAATATATTCTTACTAGATATTTACTATATAGCGGTGCAAGTGTTAATAAAACAGATGATAAATTTAACAATCCTTTACATACGGCTATTATCACAAAAAATCAAGAAATTATTGAATTATTAATAAATAATGGAGTAGATATCGATGCACAAAACATATATGGAGAAACTCCATTAATGACAGCTATTATGACTAATCAGGATAATATTGCAATTTTGTTATTAAAGAGTGGTGCTGATGTAAAAATAAAAAATATTATTGGGGAAACTGCTCTAGATTTATGTAATAAAAATAGGAAAAATAAAATTAAACAATATATAAAATCAATTATTATGGAAGAAGAAAATGGTAATAAGTGATTATTTTTCAAAAAATGTTTTTTTAGAAAAACTGTTACTTATAAATAAAAATATATTGTTCATAGTATTTGCTATATTTTTTTGTGGATTAGTATTATTATATTCAGCTGGAAATGGAGAAATAAAAGGACTTGTAACTAAACAATTAATATATTTTTTAATATTTTTTCCTTTATGTATAATAATATCAATTATAAATATACAATTTTGGTTTAAAAGTTCTTATATAATATATTTTTGTGGTTTATCTCTCTTGATACTTGTAGAAATAGTAGGACATAAATCAATGGGGGCTACAAGGTGGATTAATTTAGGAATTATAAGAATACAACCATCAGAAATTATGAAAATTTGTTTTATTTTGGCGCTTGCTAAATATTATTTTCAACAAAATTTAAGTAATATAAGGAAAAATTCAAATTTAATAAAACCTTTTTTGTTTTTTATTTTTCCATTTGCTTTAATTTTAAAACAACCAAATTTAGGAACAGCTTTAATTTTAAGTGCTATAATGGTTTCAATTTTATTTTTAGTTAGTGTTCAAATGTGGAAATTTGTTTTGTGTTTTACCATAGCTTTGTGTTCTGTTCCCATTGTTTGGAAATACGGACTACATGATTATCAAAAACAAAGAGTGTTAACTTTTTTAAATCCAGAGAAAGATCCATTAAATACTGGTTATAATATAACTCAGTCAAAAATTGCTATAGGCTCCGGAGGTATTTGGGGTAAAGGGCTTTTAAAAGGAACACAAACACAATTGGAATTTTTACCGGAAAAACATACTGATTTTATTTTTACTATTTTATCCGAAGAATTTGGTTTTGTTGGAAATATAATTGTAATTATCTTGTATTTATTTTTGTTTTTATATTTAGTATTTATAATTATAAATTGTAATCACACTTATGGAAAAATAATAGTTAGTGGGGTATTAGTAAATCTATTTTGTCATTTTTTTATAAATATTGGAATGATAAGTGGACTTTTACCGGTCGTTGGAACTCCGTTGCCTTTGCTTTCTTATGGCGGTAGTATAACTGTTTCAACTTTAATATCAATTGGTTTTGTTTTAAATGTAGATATTTATAAACATAATGAAATTAAGACTCTAAATTAAATTAGAATTTAAGTATTATTTAAATGATACAAAAAATAAATTAATAACCAACTTTTTATAATATAAATAATAAATGTATATAAAATAATGTAAAAAATGAAAAATTAAAAAATATAAACATATTAAAAATAAAAAATATACAATAGCTAGATTTTAAAAAAACACTTGATATAAAAAAATTATATATTATATATATAAAGTATGAAATATAAAATTGTATAGAAAATATTATGGTAAAAGGTTGTAATGATAAAGAACAGATGTTAGTATGTTCTTTTTGTGGAAAAACTCAAAAGGAAGTTAGAAAATTAATTGCTGGACCCGGCGGAGTTAATATTTGTGATAGTTGTGTCGCTTTGTGCGCTGAAGTAGTTAATAATGATATAAACAATTCTGATTTTAATTTTCAGAAGTTAAACCTTAAACCAAAAGATATATTAAATATTTTGAACGATTATGTAATTAAGCAAGATAATGTTAAAAAAACACTAGCTGTAGCTGTTTATAATCATTATAAAAGAATCACAAATTCAGAAAAAATTTTAAAAGAAAGAGATGATACAGAATTAAGTAAATCAAATATATTAATGATAGGAAATACTGGTTGTGGAAAAACTTTACTAGCTCAAACTTTAGCAAGAACGCTCGATGTTCCTTTTGCCATAGCAGATGCTACAACTTTAACTGAAGCTGGTTATGTTGGTGATGATGTGGAAAATATTTTAGTTAGATTGTTGCAGGCTGCAAATTTTAATGTAAAAAAAGCAGAGCAAGGAATAGTTTATATTGACGAAATAGATAAAATTTCAAGAAAAAGCGAAAATCCATCGATAACAAGAGATGTTTCCGGTGAAGGTGTTCAACAGGCTTTATTGAAGTTAATAGAAGGAACTGTATCTGCTGTACCACCACAAGGTGGAAGAAAACATCCTTTACAAGAGACAATTCAAATAAATACACAAAATATTTTGTTTATTTGTGGAGGGGCTTTTGATGGTCTTGATAAAATTATAGCTAGTAGACTAAATAAACATAGTATTGGTTTTGAGGCTAGCATAAAAGAAGAAAAAGAAAAAGAAAGAAATAAACTTCTTAAGATGGTAGAACCAGACGATTTAGTTAAATATGGAATTATTCCAGAATTAGTTGGTCGTTTGCCAGTTATTACTTGTTTAGAAGAACTAGATAAAGATGCTTTGGTAAAAATTTTAAAAGAACCAAAAAATTCAATAGTAAAACAGTACTGTAAACTTTTCAATTTAGATGATGTAGAATTAGAATTTACAGATAAAGCAATAGAATTAATAGCTGATAAAGCAGTACAGAGAAAAACTGGCGCAAGAGGTTTAAGAACTATAGTGGAAAATTTACTTTCTGATGCAATGTTTGAAGTTCCTTCTGATAAAAATACAAAAAAGGTTATTGTCAGTGTTAAAAAAGAAAAAGATAGCGATAAAGAAGAGCTTATTGTTAATATTCAAAAGAAAACGGAGAAAAAATAAATGTTATTGAAAACTGAATATCCTTTGATTCCTTTGGGAGATACGGTAGTGTTTCCTAATACCAGCACTATGTTTATTATTAATAAGCAAAAGGTTATTTTAGCTATAGAAAAAGCATATTTAAATAATCAAAGTATTTTTTGTGTAGCAAAAAAAAATGGAAAATTAGATGATGATAAATATATAAAAACTGAAGATGATTTTTTTGAAATTGGAACTTTATGTGAAATAACACAAAAAATTAATATGCCAAATGGAGATTTAAAGGTATCCATTAAAGGTCTTGAAAAAATGAGATTAGATAAAATCATTGTTGAAGATGGTGTTTTTAAATGTACAACTAATAAAATAAAAGCTATAAAAGTCGATTATACTCCAGAAGAATTAGAAAAAATAAAAACCATATTACTAAATAAGGCTGGGGCTTTTTTAACTTTTCATATGAAAACTCCATTTGATATGATGGCAATATTGAAAAGTATGGATAATGATGCTGAATTAGTTTATATTTTGACTAATATATTGAATATAGATATTCAAGCAAAGCAAAATATATTGGAAGAAAATAGTTTATTGGAACAATATATAAAATTAAATCAATATTTAGAAATAGAAAAAAATTTAATAGATACTGAAAAAGAAATAAATAATAAAATAGATAAAAAATTATTAGAACATCAAAAAAAATACTTTTTAAAAGAAAAATTAAAATTTATTAAAAATCAACTAGATGAAGATGATGAAGATGATATAGATGAAGAGGCAAAAGGTGACATAGGATATTTTAAAAATAAAATGAAAAAATTAGTTGTAAGTGAAGAAGTTAAGGAAAAATTTAAGAACGAAATAAAAAAACTTGAAATTACTCCAACTTATTCACCGGATTATTCCACCACAAAAACTTATTTGGATTGGCTAGTGGATTTGCCTTGGAACACAACAAGTAAATTAAAAAATAATTTAGAAGAAGCAGAAAATATTTTAAATGCTGATCACTATGGTTTGGAAGATATTAAAGAAAGAATAATAGAGTTTTTAGCAGTATTTAAAAAAACCAAAAAATTAAGTGGCCCAATAATATGTTTAGTAGGTCCTCCAGGAGTTGGTAAAACTTCTTTAGCAAAGTCAATAGCTAAAGCTGTAGATAGAAAATATATAAAAGTTTCATTAGGTGGTATAAGAGATGAGGCCGAAATTAGAGGGCATAGAAAAACTTATGTTGGGGCTATGCCAGGAAAAATTATTCAATCTATAAAAAAAGTAAAAACTAATAATCCTTTGATTTTATTGGATGAAATTGATAAAATGGGAACAGATTATAGAGGTGATCCGGCGTCAGCTATGTTAGAAGTCCTTGATCCAGAGCAGAATAAATCATTTAATGATAATTTTTTAGAAGTTGAATATGATTTATCAAATGTAATGTTTATAGCAACAGCTAATAGTTTACAGAATATTCCTATTCCATTACAAGACAGAATGGAGGTAATAAAATTATCAGGTTATACTGAAGATGAAAAACTAGAAATTGTAAAAAATTATTTGATAAATAAACAATTAAAAAATCATGGTCTTAAAAAGGAAGAATTTGAGATTGATGATAAAACAATTTTGACTATTATAAGAAAATACACTTTTGAAGCTGGTGTAAGGAACCTTGAGAGAAATATAGAAACCTTAATAAGAAAAGCTACAACTAAAATAGTTAAAGACAAGACTTTAAAAAAGATTATTGTAAATGAAGAAAATTTACACGATTATTTAGGTGTTGAAAAAAATTCCTATAACGAAGCAAATAAAGAAGATAAAATTGGAGTTTCTACAGGTTTGGCTTATACAGAGTTTGGTGGAGATTTGTTATATTTAGAGGCTTTAAAGTTTGATGGAAATGGAAAACTTAATATTACTGGAAAATTAGGTGATGTAATGAAAGAGTCTGTCGAGGCTGCTTTTAGTTATGTTAGATCTAAAGCAAGTGAAATGGGAATTTCCTCAAAAATATTTAATAAATATGATTTTCATTTACATGTACCAGAAGGAGCAACTCCAAAAGATGGACCGTCAGCAGGTGTGGCAATTGCATCAGCTTTAATGTCTTGTTTAGCTAATTTAAAAGTTAGAAGCGATACAGCTATGACTGGTGAAATAACTTTAACTGGAAAGGTTTTACCAATAGGTGGTTTAAAAGAAAAATTGCTGGCAGCTTTGAGGGGAAATATTAAAAATGTTTTAATTCCAAAAGAAAATGTAAAGGATTTGGAAAAAATTCCTAAAAAAGTTCAAACTGATATGAATATTATTCCCGTAGAAACTATAGAAGAGGCTTTTAAATATCTTTTAATTGGATATAAAATAAAAGATAATAAAAGATTGGATAAAAGCGTGGTAAAAGTGATAAAGAAAGGTAAAAAGAAAAAATAAATTAAAAATTTTTATAAATATAAAAATTTCTATTGTAAATTAAAAATAATTATGATATAATATAGTTATTATTAATTTAAAATAAATATTATGGCTGTAAATGGATACTACTCGGAAAAACAACCGAGAATATTTAAAGATAAAGAAGGATTTTTTTATAAAAATAAAAGAGAAAGAGCTGAGGAATTTTATCCAGCTGTTTTTGGATCACAATTTTATATTCCAATAGGTTTGGGTATAGGTTGTTTGTTAAGTGCTGGATTGTTACCAATTGGAATTGGTTTTTGTATAATCGGTATAGCAGGAGCTGCAGCATCTGTTGCTGCTGTGGTAAATACTTCAATTAATAAAAAACATTCAAGAAAATTATTTGAAACTATCAGAAATGGAGATGTAAAAGAGATAGAAGAAAAAATAAATAAAATAAGTAAAAAAACAAAAAGAAATAGAAAACATATTTTAAATGATATGAGAGATAAAAATGGAGATACATTAATTTCTGCAATTATAAATTCTGATAAAATAAATGAAGAAAAAAAAGAAGAACTGATAGAAAAATTAATTAAAAATGGAGCAAAAATAGATGAAAAAAACGCTACATTTAAACCAAATGGTAAGGTTAATAATAAAATTGATGGTAAAACTCCAATTGAAATTGTTGCAAGTAGAGAAGAAAGTGAAGATAGAAGTAATTTGATTAATTTCTTAGGTGAAAAATATAAAGAAAGATTGAAAGAAATTAAAAATAAAATAAAAAAATTTAGTGGCTGGCGTCGTTTTTTTAATAAAGATCGTCTTGAAAAATTAAATAAAAAAGCAGAAGAAACGACAAATATAATTAAAAATATTCTTCATAATTATGAAGAAGCAACTAGCGATATGGGAATGGAACTAGATGATTTGGAAGATGTTCCATTAATACGATAATTATTTTTTTAATTAAAATATATAAAAATGTATTTTAGTTTATCAAAATCCATAAAAAATTAAGTAATTCTATAGAATATTTTGATAATGAATTTTTAAAATTGAATTCTTGTTTTAAGAGTAACCTACTATCTTAACTGGTGGGTTATTTTTAAATTTTTGAAGAATTAGTATAATTTTTATAAAATTAATATTAATCTCATTTTTTTGGTATACTTTTTTATTTTATTTTTAATATTTTTTAATTTGTTATTCTTGGTATCTAAATTTTATAAACAGTAAATTGCTAATAAAATCTGGATTCTGGAATTACGGTTTTTTGGAAAAATAAAAAAGTATACTAGAAGTAAAAAATAGGGCTAATTTATACAAAATTATTTTATATATTTTTTAGCTTCTTCCAACTCAAACGGAGTATTTACATCTGCTGGAGCTTCTTGAATTAATTTCATTTCTTCAGAGGTAATTATTTTTGCTCTTATAATCATTCCGTTTTCCAGAGCTCTTAATTGTTCAAGAGATTCTCTGGCTTCTAGAACACCTAATGGTAAAGATACCATTTTTTTAAATGAACTTGCTTTATAAACATAAATACCTATATGATGATAATAATCTTTATTTACTGGTTTATCCGGATCCCTTATATAAGGACAAACTGCTCTTGTAAAATATAGAGCTCTTCCTTCTAATTCCCCATTTTTCAAACCCATAACAATTTTTACATTAGTTGGATCCTCAATAGCTTTTTGATCTTTAAATATCATTCCACAAGTAGCTATATCACAATCTCCTTTTTCAATCATTTTAATAAGTGGTAAATTTACTCTAGGATCAACATTTAAACCATCGCCTTGAAAATTTACAATTATATCATATTTTTTTCCAGATGGGTCTATTTGATCTAAAGCCGCAGCAATTCTATCAGTTCCCGATGGTAATGTTGGATCTGTTAAAATTGATTTAATACCTATTTTATCACATTCTTCAATAATTTCTTTATCTCCAGCTGCAACATAAACGTCACTTTTTATGTATTTCATTACATTTTCACAAACCCTTCTAATAATAGTTTTTCCATTAACTTCTAAAAGCGGTTTATTTGGTAATCTTGTTGCCTTTAACCTCGCTGGTATTACAGTTATAATATTTGACATTTTTTGTTAATTTATTAATAATTATTTGTATTGGCCATTTACATATTCATTTTTAATGGCTATTTTAATTTTTTCAATAGCAGTTACCATTTCTTCTTCAGAATAAGATTCCTTATGATTATTCCAAACTGTACCCGGCCAATCTGGATCTCCTTCTTTTCTGCAAATTATATGCACATGTAATTGTGGAGTCATATTTCCTATCATAGCAACATTTGTTTGATTACAAGGAAATAAATTAAACATTACTTTTTCGCAACATGCTATTTCTTTCATTAATTTTAGTCTCTCGTCTAATGTCAAATTTAGCATATTTTTAACATTAGGTTTCATTGGAACTAAAAATATCCATGGGTAAAATTTGTTATTTTCAAATAAAACAGTACATAATTCTAAATCTACTATATGTTGTTTTTTCTTTAAAGCCGGAACCAATTCAAAATCCATTTTTCTAAAATTGTTTTTTAAAAAAATAGAATAAAAAAAATATTTTTTCAATAATAAAAAATAATTTGTACTTGGTTCACATCATTTGGGAAAAATTTTCCTCATTTTTATATATCTTTCACTAATATTTAATAGGACTTAATTAATAAATGAATAAAATTTAAAACATACTATTATTTTATAAATAAACATATCAATGAAAAAATCAAATTAAAACTTATTATTTTACATCATTTATTTATATAATTTCAGACTAAAACATCATTAAAAACTTATTATTTTTCAATAACTAATCTGAAATTATACAAATAAATATATAATAATACTATTTTCCTTCAAGTTCATTATAAGGTCTGATATTAGCATTCTGCTGTTCATTTATAGCATTATTAGCATCCTCAAGATTATCAACAAAAGCGTTTTGTTGCTCCTGTCGTTTTCTTAATTCATAAGCATCTAGTTTATCACTTATTTTTTTACTGAGTGCAAACCTTCTTTTTATTTTATTTTTTAAACTATCGTCTTCTATTATTAAATTTTTATTTGATAACAACATTAGAACTACTTCTTTATATCCATAATTAACAGCACAATGAAGTGAGGTTTCTCCTTCATTATTTTTCGCATTTATATCTATACCTGGTTGCGAAAGTAATAATTTAACTGTTTCTGTATGTCCATTTGTTGCGGCACAAATAAGTGGAGTATATCCTAAATTATCTTTTATATTTACATCTGTATTAGAATGTGAAAGTAATAGTCGAACTATTTTTATATGTCCTTCTACTGCAGCACAAACAAATGGATTAAATCCGATATTATTTTTTGCATTTACATCTATACCTGGTTGTAAAAGTAATAATCGAACTATTTCTGCATGTCCAGATAAAGCAGCATTATAAAGTGGAGTTTCTCCAAAAATACTTTTTGCATTTATTTCTATACCTGGCTGTGAAAGTAATAATCGAGCCATTTCTGTATTTCCATTTTCAGCAGCTTGATGAAGTGGAGTAAATCCAAAATTATCTTTTGCATTTATATCTATATTCAAAAAACTATCTTTTATTCCTTCAAGTTCTACTTCTTTTTCTTCAAATCTTCTTATTACTGATAAA
>CATOLK010000014.1 GCA_951801155.1 uncultured Rickettsiales bacterium
CTTACAAGAAAATCTAATCTGGAATGACGTAAATAATGGAAAATTAAAGAATAAATAATCATAAAAATAAATAAATATAAAAATATTCAAATATTATTGATATTTGAATATAGTTTTATGCAGGAAGCTTATTGTATAAATGGATAAATTGCTGTTAAAGTAATACTAAATAATTTAAATATAAAATAAAAATAATTTGATTTTTAAAATAAAAAATATATTATATTTACATTATTATAAGAATAATTACAAAAAATAAAGCAAAAATAATGAATACTATACTAAATTTAAAAATTTATACACTAAATCAACTCTTTTTAGAAGAGGTTATAAAGAAAATTTATGTATATGGAAAAGAAGGTTTATATGCAATTTTTCCAAATCATCAGGATTATATTTCATCTTTTGAAGATGGTATGTTATATTTTGAAAAAGAAAATAACAAAAAAGTTTATATTGGGATAAATCAAGGAATTTTAACAAAATGCGGTAGAGAAGTTCAAATTTCAACTTTTAACTCCATATATGGTGGTAATAGTATAGAAGAATTGAAAAAAAATGTCGAAAAAGCTATATTTGAAAGTCAAAATGAAATTGAAATTGATAAAAAATTAAAAACATCATTAAAGCAAATAGAGTTTGAATTATTAGAACAAATAAAATTATTTGGTAAAAAAAATGAGTAAATTAGAAAGTAAAATTTTTGAAAAAATAAAAAATAAAACAACTGAGAAAAATAGAGATTTTAAGATAACTGATGCAATGTCTCTTTCTTATGTTTTTATAACCCCTATAATTATTGCTATAGCTATAGATAGATATTTTGTTGAATATTTTAAACAACATAATGATATGTTTTTATTATTGATGAATTGTGCTTTTTTTATTGGTGGATTTAGTGTTTATAGAGAAATAACAAAGATATGTTCAGCTGATACAACAGAAAATGAAAAAAAAGAAAATATTAAAAATAATGTGGAGGAAAATAAATAAAATGTATTCCGTAGTTATTTTTATTTTATATATTTTAATTGGTTTTTTAATGGACTATTCAAATAATTTAGGAATAAAATTCACAACAAGAAAATTTTTAAACAATAAAAATCAAGCAATAATTTTCTTAAGTTTATTTATAAGATTATTTATTTTTGCAATGGTTTTTTATTTTTTAACTAAAAATAATTTTAGAAAAGCAATTTTATTTATTTTTGGTGTAATTTTATCAAAATTTTTATTTATTATAAAATATAATAGGATTAATAATGCAAATAACAACAGATGAAGTAATTTTATTTAAGAGTGGTTTTATAGTAATAAATAATACATTATTGTATTCTTGGATTGTTATGGGTATTTTAATTTTTATAGCTTTTCTTTTTAAGAAAAGGTTTGTATTTGATGTAACAAAAACTGAGAATGCTGGTAATTTACAATTATCATTAGAAGCCTTAATTCAATGTATAGAAAATCAAATAAAAGAAATAACTACAAGAAGTGTTGAAGTAGTTTTTCCATTTATGGCTACTTTATTTTTATATATAGCGGTTTCAAATTTAATATCTTTAATTCCATTCATGGAATCTCCTACAGGTTCTTATTCTACAACAGTAGCCTTAGGATTAAGTGTTTTTATTTTTTCTATGATTTATGGTTTTAGAGAAAAGGGATCTAATTATTTAAAAAAATTTATAGAGCCAGTACCTTTTTTATTACCGTTAAATGTAGTTGGCGAAGTATCAAAAGTTTTATCATTGACAATAAGACTTTACGGTAATATAATGAGTTCTGGGGTTATAATAACTATTTTATCGCAGATAATATTTTTATCTGTAGGTTTTCCAGTAATAATAAATTTATTGGGAACTATAACGGGTGTTATACAAGCTTATATTTTTGCAATTTTATCTATGATATTTATATCAGTAGATAATTGAATTATTAATAAATTTAAGGAGTTAAAAAATGGAAAATTTAATTATAATTGCCTCTGTTTCAATTATTATGGCTGGAATTACTATACTTTGTGGTGCTAGTTCAGTTGCTATTGGAGAGTCTTCAGTTGCCAGACAAGCTTTACAGTCAATGTCACAACAGCCGGACAGTGCAGGAGAAATATCAAAAACATTATTTATTTCTTTATCTTTAGTTGAATCTAGTGCTATATATTGTTTATTAGTTTCAATGATATTGATATTTAGTAATCCATTTTGGAATTATATGGTAACAAAAGTTAATTAATATATAGATAGGTAAAAAAATGAGTGTAGATATATTTACCGTTATAATTCAGATATTTAATTTTTTAATTTTAATATTTATTTTAAATAAAATAATATATAAACCTTTGATAAAATTAATGAAAGATAGAAAGGAGTATATTACTAATAATATTAATGATGCGGAGGAAAAATTAAAGGAAGCTGAATCTTTAAAAGCAGAATATCAGAGTAAATTGGAAGAAACTAAAGAATATAGAATTGAGCAAATTAAAAATATAGACGAAGAAAACAATAAATATAAAAATGAACAATTAGAATTGATAAAAAATGAAGTTGAAGAAGATAAAAGAAAATTTTTTAATGATTTGGAAAAAGAAAAAAATTTAATTTTAGAAAATGTGGCTAAAAAAATTTTCTTAAATGTTAATAATTTATTGAATGATATTTTTGTATATTTAACAGATAAAAGTTTTAATGAAGTTGTTTTGATAAAATTTTTAAATGAAATAAAAAATCTTCCTGATACAGAAATTGATAAAATAAAAAAAACAGCTAAAGATAGTATAGATTTTATATCAAATTTTGATCTTAATGATGAACAAAAAGAACTTATAGAAAAGACTTTTAAAGAAAAAGAAATTGTTTATAAAAACATTAATTTTTTAAAAGATGAAAATATAGTATTGGGAAATAAAATTGTTATAGATGGATTAATTATAAATTCAAATGTGCAAAATATAATTAACCAATTTAATGCAAAATTAGAACAAACAGTATAAAAATTATGCAAGAAAAAATTTTGGAAAAACTTGATAATTTATTAAAGGATAATCTTTATTCTCAAGATTTACATTATCTAAATATAGAGGAAGAAGCAGTTGTCACTGAAGTAAATAATTCTGTTGTAATAGCAGAAGGTTTTTCAAAAATATCAGCTGAAGAATGTGTAATTATTTCAGATAAATTTAAAGGTATAGTTTCTGTTATAAGAAATAATACAATAAAAATTATGCTTTTAGAAAAAACCAATGAAATAAAAGTTGGAGATAAAGTTAAAAGAACTTTTGAAACTTTAACAATTCCGGTTGGAGAAGCCCTTATTGGAAGAATAATAGATGGGTTGGGAAGACCATTAGATAATAGAGGTATAATAAAAGCAAATAAAAAAATGATGGTGGAAAGACCTGCGGTAAATATTATAGATAGAAAATCTATACAAGAGCCAATGCAAACTGGAATAAAAATTATAGATTCTTTAATTCCTATTGGAAGAGGACAGAGAGAATTGATTTTAGGAGATAGACAAACTGGAAAAACCACGATTGCAATAGATACTATCTTAAATCAAAAAGGCGGAAATGTAATTTGTATTTATTGTGCTATAGGGCAAAGAGATAGTGCTGTCGCTAATACAATAAAAATTTTGCAAGATAATGGGGCAATGGATTATACAATAGTTGTAAATGCTAGTGGAAATGAGATTGCTGGACATCAATTTATAGCTCCATATTCTGCTACTAGTATAGCAGAATATTTTATGGAACAGGGTAAACATGTTTTAATTATTTACGATGATTTAACTAAACAAGCTAGAGCTTACAGAGAAGTTTCTTTACTTTTAGAAAAAAATCCAGGAAGAGAAGCATATCCAGCGGATATATTTTATATCCACTCAAGATTACTAGAAAGGTCTACAAAAATGAAAGACGAATTGGGTGGTGGATCGATTACATCTTTACCAATTATAGAAACCGAAGCAGAAAATATGTCAGCTTATATACCTACAAATGTCATTTCTATAACTGATGGACAAATTTATTTAAGCCCAAATTTATTTCAAAAAGGAATTTTACCAGCTGTAGATGTTGAAAAATCAGTATCAAGAGTTGGAAGTGCAGCACAATTACCAGCCTATAAACAGGCAACTGGAATTTTAGGAATTGAATATTCTCAATTTCAAGAATTAGAAAGTTTTTCCAAATTTTCTAGTTCATTGGATGAAAAAACAGAAAAAATTATAAATAAAGGGCAAAAAATAAGGGAAATTTTGAAGCAAAAAAATTGTGAAACTTTGTCTGCTTGTGAACAAATTGCGATTTTGTTATGTTTGAATAATGGTATTTTTGATAATATTTCTTTAGATAAAATTAAGGATGTGGAAAAGATTATAATAAGTACTATGAATAATGAATTTTCTAATATAAAAGATATTGTTTTGTCAAATAAGGAAATTCCAGAGGAAATTGCAGGGGTTTTTGTAAATAGGATTAGAGAGATATTTTCTTTAAATAATATAGAATAGGTTAAAAATTTAAAAACTAGATTTAGATTATAAACTTTGTTCTTCTCTTTCGATTAAAGAACAACTGAAGATAAGAAAAATTTTAGCCTAAAAAAAGTTTAAAGTTAAATAATTATATTTATTTTTTCAAAGCTATTGTCATTCCATCTTCTGCTGGTAACAAAATTGATAAATATTTTTTATCATCCGCTAATCTTTTATTAAAAATTTCCATAGATTCTTTTGTACTTTTTCTTATTCTGTACGGTAATTCCTCACTACAAACAGCACCAGATAATAAAGTATTATCAGCTATTAAAAGTCCACCATGTTTTAAATTTTTTTCTGCCCAATCTAGATAATCTAAATAATGATTTTTTTCGGCATCAATAAAAATCATATCAAATTCTTCATTTAAATTTCCTAAAATATCTTTTGCATCACCTTCAAGAACAACTATTTTATCTTCCAATTCAGCTGATTTGAAATTATTTTTAGCTTTTTCTATACTTTCTTTATCCCTTTCTACAGTATATATTTTTGCATCTTTATCTGTAGCTCTTGCTAACCATATGGTAGAATAACCAAAAAAAGTCCCTATTTCCATTATTTTTTTAAAATTTCCTAATTTTATTAAAATTTGTAGTAATTTTCCTTCTTCCGGATTTATATTAATTTCTCTATTTATCTTTCTTGCATCTTCTTTTATTTTTTTTAAAATATCATCTTCTTTTATAAAAGTATCCCTAATATACTTTATTTTTTCATCTAAATAAATATTATTTCTCATGATCTTTATAATAATAAAATACTATTAAAATGCAACTGTAAAATCGCTAAAACAACCATTAAAATGGTCATAAAACTAATAATATAAATTGCAATTGATAATTTTTTGGCTATTTCTATATTTTTAGTAAAATTTCTAATTAAATAAATAATTTCAAAATTTATATGATAACCTATAAAAACAAAAAATAATATTCCAAAAATAACATTTACTGGTTTAAGGAATAATATTGGGATTTGATTTTCTGGTTGTTTTAAAACCATAATCATAGTATAAATAAACCATAATACTAATGGTACTAAAAGTAACCCATTAATTCCGTTTTTAAAAAAAAATTGTTCGTTGTCCTGTTTCATATTTTCAAAAAAATATACATTAAAAATATAATAAAAATTAATATACTAAAAAAATATACTAAACGGTTGCTATTTTTTATGTTTATTTTTCTCATTTTTTTAAAATTTAATAAATAGAAACGTATTTCGTTCAATGTATAAAATATTATATTAAGTAAGAAAAAATATATTAATCCACTATATAGTATATATTTAAAATTAGAACAATTAAAACATAATATATCATAGTTTTGCTTCTTTGTTGTGTAGGCTAAATTTATAAAATAATAGCTAAATATTAGCATAAACAAATAAGAAACTACTATTGAAGTTGTATAAAACTTATAGTATAGTTTTTCCTTTCTTTTTATTTGTTTTAAAAAATAAACCGATGGTTTTTTAAACATAAAAATACTTTTTTATATATTATCTCGTATATAATGACATTATTATATTTTTATTTTTAATATACAATAGATAATATATGTTATTTTTAGTATTTATATTTTTTAATTTAACTTAATACTAGACCTTATGCATAAAAATTTTCCACGAAAAATAAATATTACAAAAATTAATTATTTTTAATTTCTTGACTTGTTGGTAAAAATAGATATATAATATACAATATATATTATTTATAAAATTAAAAAATGACAGAAAAATCTACAGAAATGTATATAATTAAAGGTATATCTAAAAATTGTGAAAATGAATGGGTAATTCCAAAAGATAATATTGAAGAATTTATAGAAAATTGTTATAAAGAATTAAAAAGAGGTAATATTAGCTTTACATATGTAATTATTAACTATTACGAACAATTAATGGAAGACCATATTAAAATTAGAGATAACATTGAAAAATTAATGGCATCAACTGGTATAAGAACAATGGAACAAAAATACGAAATAGATTATCACATAGTTAAAGAAACTAAATATAATAATAAAGCTACAAAAATATACAATTACCTTCAGCAAATAGCTCAAAACAAACAAGACAAAAGAAATATGGAAGCTATCACACAAATTGAAATGATAAAAAGAATTAGACTTAGAAGACAATTGGAAGATGATAGAGTTAGAGAAAAAAAAGAAAAAGAAAGAAATGTAAGACTTATGCAAGATAATTCAACTTTTAAAAATGATAGTTTAAATTATATAAGATTGTCTGACATTAATAAAGATTTTCCATTTTCAGAAGAAAAATCTGCTTTTATTTTAGATGATTAATACAATCGGAAAACTTTCATTCTAGAATCTAGATTTTTATATAAGTTTATCTTATTAAAAAGTCTTAGTGTTTTGAATTTTTAGTGTTGATTTTTTGTCTTAAGAAGACTTTGAATTTCTTGATAAACTTGTTTATTTTTTAATTTCCCTTTATTTACGTCATTCCAGATTAGATTTTCTTAATAAACTTGTTTATTTAGAAAATCTTAATGTGAAATCCAGAGAATATAAACAAAGTTAAATATAGAAAAATATTTTAAAGGTTTTTTATATTATAGGATATAAAAAAATTATTAATATCCTTTTTCTCTATTAAAGTAATTTACTACTAGATTCCAGATCAACAATTTCTAAGCAATAAATCGCTAAAAAATTGTACTCTGGAATGACATAAATAAAGAAAAAACAACAAAATAAACACAAATAATAAAAATATTAAATAAAAATTAATTATTTAATAGTTTGATATATAAGTAGACAGTACCAATATATTATTTATAATCTATTTTGTTATATTTTTTATTTTTGATACTTTTTATTTTTATATTTAAAAAGTTATCATAATTGAATTTAAATTTTCTTATAAGTTTATTTTATTAAAAAATTTTTATGTTATGGATCTCAAGTATTAATTATTTACTAGTGTTAAAAGAATTTTATTCTCTTAAGATTTCTATTTTTACAAAAATAATAACTAAAAATAAAGAAAAATTTGAGTTAAAGTAAAATTTGGATTAAATTAATCCAAATTTTACTTAAATAATATTTATTCTAAATTAGGAGATAAATTTTTATCTTTTGAATCGAAAATATTGGTAACATCAGTAAGTGCGCTATTAAGAATTTCATTTTGTTCTAGATTTTGACTATTTTTTTCTCTTTCTCTTTTTCTTTTTTTTTCTCTTTCTCTTTCCATTTTTCTTTCCATTTTTCTTTTTCTTTCTCTTTCTCTTTCCTCTTTTCTTTCTCTTTCTCTTTCCTCTTTTCTTTCCATTTTTCTTTCTCTTTCCTCTTTTCTTTCCATTTTTCTTTCTCTTTCCTTTTCTCTTTCTTTTTCTTCTGTTACTTCAATAAAATAACCACAGAGATTATATGTTTTTAACATATTTAATTCATTATCAAGGATTTCTATGCCTGGTTGTTCAAGTAATAACTGAATTATTTCTATATTGTTATTTGATAAGGCCCAAGAAAGTGGAGTATATCCATTATTATCTTTTGCATTTATATCTATATTTGGATGTGAAAGTAATAGTTGAGTCATTTCTTTATATCCGTTATTTATTGCATAAATAAGTGGAGTATATGTACCACTAGAATCTTTTGCATTTATGTCTATATTTTGCTGTTTAAATAATTCTTGACATATTTCTACATTTTTGTTTTCTAAAGCCCAAAAAAGCAAATCTGTTTTAAATCCAATTTCTGACTCTATATTTATATCTGGTTGTCTAAGTAATTCTTTAATTATTTCTGTACGTTTATATTCATAAGCTTTATAAAGCGGAGTATCTCCGTTATTATCTTTTGCATTTATATTTATATCTGGTAGTTTAAGTAATTCTTGAACTATGTCCATACGTCCATTTACAACAGCCAAATGAAGTGGAGTATCTTCATTATTATCTTTTGCATTTATTTCTATATCTGGTTGTGAAAGTAATAGTTTAACTATTTCAGTATATCCATCTGCTGCAGCCCAATGAAGTGGAGTATATTTATTGTTATCTTTTGCATTTATGTTTATATTTTGCTGTTTAAATAATTCTTGACATATTTCTACATTTTCGTTTTTTAAAGCCCAAAAAAGTAAATCTGTTCCAAATCCAATTTCTGACTCTATATTTATATCTGGTTGTCTAAGTAATTCTTTAATTATTTCTGTACGTTTATATTCATAAGCTTTATAAAGCGGAGTATCTCCGTTATTATTTTTTGCATTTATATCTATATCTGGTAGTTTAAGTAATTCTTGAACTATGTCCATATATCCATTTACAGCAGCCCAATGAAGTGGAGTGTATCCATTATTATCTTTTGCATTTATTTCTATATCTGGTAGTTTAAGTAATTCTTGAACTATGTCCGTATATTCTTTTACAACAGCCCAATGAAGTGGAGTATTTCCGTTATTATCTTTTGCATTTATATCTATATCTGGTAGTTTAAGTAATTCTCGAATTATGTCCATACGTCCATTTACAACAGCCAAATGAAGTGGAGTATCTCCGTTATTATCTTTTGCATTCATATTTATACCTGGTTGTGAAAGTAATAATCGGATCATTTTCATATTTTTCTCATCTACAGCTAAATGAAGAGGAGTATATCCATTATTATCATTTATATTTACATCTATGCCTGGTTGTTTAAGTAACAGTTGAACTATTTTTTTATTTTTATGCTTTACGGCCCAAATTAGTAATATATTCATAATATTTTCATCTTTTTTGCTTGTATTTATATCTATTGTATTTAATTCTGGAATTAATAACTTAATTATTTCATAACTCTTATTTATAATAGCTAAAACAAATGGATTATTTAAATTTTCTGAATATATTTGTACATCTGGTTGTAAAAGCAGTAAATTAATCATTTCTATATGCTTATTTTTGACTGCTAAATAAAGTGGTGTACAATCATAATTGTTTTTTGCATTTATATTTATATACAATTCTTGTTGTGAAAGTAATAATTGGGCTATTTCCATATTTTTCTCATCTACAGCCAAATGAAGAGGAGTATATCCTCTACTATCTTCTGCATTTATATCTATACCTGGTTGTGAAAGTAATAATTGGACCATTTCCATATTATTTTTTTCAATAGCCAAATGAAGTAGTGTTTTCATATTTATGTCTATAGCATTTATATTTATATTTTTTTGTTGAGATAATAATGATTCAACCATTTCTGTATTTTTATCTTTAACGGCTAAATAAAGTGGATTATTATCTTTTAATATATTTTTTTCATCATTTATTTGTGGGAACAATAGTTTTACTATTTTTATATCTTTTTTTTCAATAGCTTCATTAAAATAGCTATTTAAATCTATTTCGTATTTCTTTTTTTCAATTTCTTTTAATAAGAAAAGTGTTATTTCGAAATGGTTAAAATCAATGGATGTTGAAAATATGTCTGATAATTCAAAATTAGGCAATGAGTTAATTTCATTTAAAATATCATCTTTCTTAGGAAGAGTTGAATCTAAATCATTCGCTATTTCTCTAATTTTTCTTTTTATACTAGGAGAGTTTTTTTTATCATAATTTGTAATATTTTTATTAAAAATATCGTTGATAATTGATTTTTTTTCTGTGTTATTTGTATTTTTTAATATATAATCGAGATTACTCATTATTTCATTAGAAATATTTTCAACTGTTTCTTTATCGGTTTTTTGTATTTTATTAGTAATATTATATATTTCTTCATATATAGAGGAGTATAATTTATTTCTCTTAATTTCTTTTAGTATACTATTAATATTTTTAATTAATAATTCTGGATTTTTTTTGCAATTATATATAGCTAACAATTCATCTGAATATTCTTCTAATACTTTTTTTGTATAATCGTCCTTTGCTATTATATTACTTATTGTATTAATTTTTTCTTCATCTATTTTATATAAAATATGTGAAGCTATTTCTGGATTTTTTATAACTTCAAACAAGTCAACTATTTGATCTTTATTATCTAACGAGAAAAAATTATAATCTTTTTGAAAATAATTTAATATATAATCAACTATATCAATTCTATCACCAGCACAGGCTTGTTTTAAAATATTAATTTTTTCATTATAATCTAATATTTTTATATCAATTCCTGATTGTTGTTCCAATAAACGTACTATTTCTGGATTTCCACTAAAACAAGCACTAGCAAGGATATCAACTAAATCATTTGTGTTAAATTTTTTTGATTGTTTATTCTGCAGAATAATATGTTTAAGTAAATCAATATCTCTACCACTTTCACAAAGAGCTTTAACAAAGTCTTTTTCTACTTTAAAATCCTTAATCCGTGAACTAGTAGATTGAAAATTACCAATTAAAGAATAATTTGTATTTCTTAGTATGGTATTAGCTATATTAAAACCATTATTATTTTTTTTGAAAATATAATTATCCTTAGAAATTAAAGCTGTCTCGATAATAAAAGAATTGATTTTATTGTTATCATAGTCGGTTTTAAAAACTTCTTTTGTTGAAGTATTTACCATAGTTATTTCTTCTTTATCGAATGTAAATTCGTATTTTATTCCCTTTATAATAGCAAAAAAAGATAAACTATTTGTTTTTGAATTATTTGTTGGGAGAAATTCAAAACCTTGTAATACATAAGCTTCATCATCGCTATTTCTTGATACTTCTCTTAAAATATCTAATATTTCATCTGTCATATTTTTGCTCCATTATTGTTAATATAAGTTTATGGATTAAATATAATAATATTAAAATTAGTTTTCAAGATAAATATTAATATTGTATAGGTTCACCCAGTTTGAGACAAAAACCTTTCTCTTTTTTCCTTTTTATAATACTCTATAGGACTATTAAAGTTAATAGATGAATACAGCCTTTTATTATTATAATGATTACTAAATTCTTCCAATATTAAATTAAAATCTCCTCTATTATTTATAATTCTTTTAAAAAATATTTAAATATTATCTAAAATAAATTTGTCTAAAACTTGGTGAACAAACACATTATATTATTATTTTCTTGACAAAAATAAAAATTTTAATATAATATAAATATTAATTTAAAATTTTTTAAAAATGAATGATGATAGTGGTAAAATTATAATTTATACAGATGGAGCGTGTTCGGGAAATCCAGGTATAGGTGGTTGGGGTGCAGTTTTATTATATAATGAGAATAAAAAAGAAATTTATGGCGGAGATAAAAATACTACAAATAATAAAATGGAATTAACCGCAGTAATTGAAGCACTGAAAATTTTAAAAAAGAAATGTCCAGTAGAAATTTATACAGATAGTCAATATGTAAAAAATGGTATAACTGGTTGGATTTTTAATTGGAAAAAAAATGGTTGGAAAACAGCAAATAAAAAAGATGTTTTAAATAAAGAACTATGGCAGCAATTGGATAATTTGGTTTCACAATATAATATTAAGTGGTTTTGGGTTAAAGGACATTGTAATATAGAGCTTAACGAAAGAGCAGATGAATTAGCGAGACAAGGAATTAAAGATATTAAAGGAGAATAAAGGTGTTAATTTTAGTTATTTTATTGGGTGTTTCGAATATTTTATTGATAACAAGTATCGCTACTAAACCATATAATGGTAAAAGTGAAAAATTAAATAGTTTAGAAATTGAAAATAAAAACCTTTTTGAAATAAAAACAAAAATAGAAGAAAGAAATAAAAATTTAGAAAGAGAATTAAATGATAAAAAAGAAGAATGTAGTAAAATAACAATGGAAAATAATAATCTTAAAGAAAAATTAAAAAATTGGGAAATAAGTTATAATAAGTTGGAATCAGAAAAAATTAATCTTAATAATAGATTGAAGGAACAAAAAGATTATATAGAAAAATTAAAAGAAGATATGAAATTGACATTTGAAAATATTTCAAATAATATAATAAAACAACAAAAATCAGATTTTACAGAACAACAAAAAATTGTACTACAACCTTTTAAAGAAGAAATAGAGGATTTTAAGAAAAAAATTCAAGAAAATAATGATATAAATATAAAAAATAAAACAAGTTTTGAGGAACAAATTAAATATTTAACAGGAAAAAGTGAAAATTTAGCCAAGGAAGCGCAGGATTTAACAATGGCTTTAAAAGGAAATAAAAAACTACAGGGTAATTGGGGTGAAATTCAGCTTGAAAATTTATTTGATATCACAGGATTAAATGAAGGAATAGATTATATAAAACAAGAAACAACAATAAGTGAAGATGGAAAAATACACAGACCAGATTTTATAATAAATCTACCAGAAAACAGACGCGTTGTGGTTGACTCAAAAATTTCTTTGAATAATTATTTATTATATGTTTCAACTGATAATGAAATTGAGAAGAAAAAACATATAAAAAATTATATAGAAGATATAAAAAATCATGTAAAAGAGTTATCGTCAAAGGAGTATTATAAAGAATTAAAAAAATCAATGTCTTTGGACTATGTTTTTATGTTTATTCCTTTAGAAAGAGCCTACATTGATGCTATTGATAATGATAAAAATAATATATATAAATTTGCTTTTGATCATAATATAGCAATTGTAACTCCGTCTTCTTTAATGCCAATTTTAAAGACTATTGAATACCTATGGAATATAGAGAAACAAAATAAAAATATAGAAAAAATAGTAAACTTAGCAAAAAGAATTTATGATAAACTGGTTGGTTTTAAAGATGAAATCGAAAAGATTGATAAAAATCTTTTAAATGCTAAAAATTCCTATAATGAAGCTATGAAAAAAATTTATGAAGGTAAAGGAAATGTTTTAAAAACAGCAGAAGAAATTAAAGAGCTTGGAGTAAATACTAATAAACAATTAAGTTTTGAAAATATAAAAGAAGAAAAAATTTTTGAAGAAAATAATAATTAAAGTTAACCCCAACCTCGCTTTTTCATTATGCAAAAATTCATTGAAAAATATAAAAAAAATATTTTTTATATAAAAAATTATAACAAATTATTCTAAAGTTTTTATAATATATACTATTAAGATACATATAATTTTACATTAAAAATATACTTTCCCTATTTTTCAATATATTTTGAACTTAAAAAGCGGAGTTGGAGTTAAAGTTAACAAAATTAATTATTAGACTTCCTGCATAAAACTATTCTTATTTTTTATATATATTTAATAATTTTTTTGTATCTTTCTTTTTTTATTAGATTTGTTATTTTTTTGATTTTTCTTTATTTACGTCATTCCAGATTAGAATTTCTTGTAAGCTTGTCTTACTAGAAAATC
>CATOLK010000015.1 GCA_951801155.1 uncultured Rickettsiales bacterium
AAATTATTAAAAAATAAAATTATTAAATATATATAGAAAATAAAAATAGTTTTATGCAGAAGGTCTATTACAAAAAAGACAAGAATTTTTAATAGGAAGCGTATTGAGATACGTTTCCATTATTAATAATATTAAAAATTTAAAGTATTTTAAAGTAAGATTTAGAATTTTGTGGAAAATTATATTTTTTATAATTTTTAATTATTTTAACATTATTGACAAATATGTAATTTTTTATATAGGAGAATAAATATAAAAAGAAAAATTACAAATATATTTTTCTGATATAAGAATTTCTTTTTAAATCTATCTCTTTTTTCTTTTTTTCTTTTTGTCATCACTATCATAGGGATTTTTTGCCTTTCTAAGCAATAATCTCACTATTGTGTTATTTAAATTAAAATCAGTTCTCAATCTATTAACAATAAATCTATCATAAGAAGTTTGTTCCAATCTCTCCGGACTATTAGTAAATAAAATAAAAGTTGGAGGCCTTTTTTTGGCCTGAGTTATATATTTTAGTTTAACTTGATTTCCTCTATATAGTGGTGGATTATGATCTTTTTCTATAATTCTTAACCATTGATTCAATTTTGCTGTAACAATATGAGAATCCCAAGCTTTAAAAACATCAAAAACTGCTTGCATTAATTTATCAATATTTTTTCCATTTAAAGCAGAAATAGGAACTATGGGACAACCTTTTAAATTTGGTAAACTATTTTCCACAATTTTTATAGTTTCATTCATAATATTATGTTTATTTTCTATAATATCCCATTTATTTAGTGCAAAAACAACCCCTCTACCCTCATCTGCTAAAATTGAAGCTATTGATAAATCCTGTGCATCTAGCGGACTATTGGCATCTAACATCATGATAACAACTTGAGCAAATTTTATTGATTTCATAGCCTCAGTAACAGACATTTTTTCAAGTTCTTTATCTATATTTCTCTTTTTTCTTATACCGGCTGTATCAATTAATTTTATCTTTTTACCTTTATAGTCCCAATCTATAGCTATCGAATCCCTGGTAATTCCAGCTTCAGGACCAGTTACAACCCTTTCTTCACCCAGCAACTGGTTAATTAAAGTTGATTTTCCAGCATTTGGCCTTCCAACTATAGTTAAATGTATTGGTTTACTGCTATTTTCATCATTAATATTTATTTCTTTTTCTATATCATGGTATTTATCATAATACGGTTCAATTGCATCGTATAACAGATTGAATCCATTCTTGTGTTCCGCTGATATTCCTACAATTTCTTTAAATCCTAATTTATAAAATTCTCTTTCAAAAGAATCATTATCTTTTAAATTATCACATTTATTGACCACTAAAATAGTAGGTTTTCCAATTATTCTTAATTTTTCCGCAAATGTCTTATCAAGTGCTGTAATTCCTGTTTTATCTACCACTAATATACAAATATCTGCTTCTGCAATAGCGTTTTCTGTTTGTTCTAACATTCTATATTCTAGAGCATTCTTGTCTGGATCTTGATTCCATCCAGGGGTATCAATAATTCTAAATTCTAATGGCCCAAGATAGCCAGTTGATTCTTTTCTATCTCTAGTAACTCCAGCAAAATCATTAACTATAGCCAGAGATTGCCCAGCTAATTTGTTAAATAAAGTAGATTTTCCTACATTAGGTCTACCAACTATAGCTATAGTAAACATTTCAATTTTGTTTAAAAATTTCGTCTACAATAAAGAAACATACAGCACCAATAGCCGTATATTGTCCCCATCTGGTTAATTTATTGTGACTAAAACCAGCTAATCCGAAATATGTTAAAACTAAAAATAATCCCAATACTAAAATTATTAATGAACCTTTATTTTTCATAATAACCCCTTGTAAAATCAATATTAATATAATTATAACATAAAATATTATTATTTTCAAGTTTTATTTTTTAACTATTTAATTAATTTTTATTTTTATTTCTAAATTATCATGATAAATACTATATTTAATAGACCTCCTGTATAAAACTATTCTTATTTTCTATATATATATTTAATAATTTTATTTTTTTTATATCAAAGTAATTTATTTCTGGATTCTACAATACATAAGAATTACTAGACAATAAATTGTCAAGTAATTCTAATCTGGAATGACGTAAATAACGAAAAATTAAAAAATAAACACAATTAAGTTAGATAAAAAAGTATAAAAACTGAGTAATATCTAATCAAAAAAATAACAATTGACTTTTTTTAAATGACTTTTATATTTTCGTAAAAAAATTTTTAAAAATGACAAAAAATTTAGAAATTTATAAATGCAATAAATGTGGTAATATTGTAGCAATAAACCACAATGGAACAGAAAATTTATTTTGTTGTGATGAACCTATGAAATTAATAGAAAGTAACACAACAGAAGCTTCAACTGAAAAACACATCCCAATCTTGAGTAAAATTGGTGAAAATAAATATAATGTTTTTGTCGGAGAAATAGAACATCCAATGACTCAAGAACACTATATAGAATGGATAGAGGTTCTAACAGAACAAAATTCTAGATTAACATTTTTTTTAAAACCTAACGACAAACCGGAAGTTAATTTCTTAACAGCAGAAAAAATAGTTGAAGTTAAAGCTTATTGCAATTTACATGGATTATGGAGTAAAAAAATATAACTCTAAAAAATATGGATGAATAAAAATTCATCCATATTAATAAAATTTAATTAATTAGTCTCTAAAATTTATAAATTGTAATGGTAAATCAAGCCCAAGATTCTTAATTTGTTGAATTGCTTCCTGTAATTCATCTCGTGATTTTCCACTAATCCTAACTTCTTCTCCCTGTATTGAAGCCTGTACTTTTAACTTTGATTGTTTAAAATATTTTGTTATTTTTTTAGCATTTTCTTGATCTATTCCTTCCTTTAGTTTTACTATTTGTCTTAAAGTATTACCACTAGCCTTTTCTTCTTTTTGAAAATCTAAAGAAAGTGGATCCAATTTTCTTTTAACAAATGAAGATTTTAAAGAATCATTTAATTGTCCTAAACAATATTCACTTTCAGCAACTATCGTTATATTTTTTTCTTTTTTATCTAATTCTAATGACCATTTTACACTTTTAAAATCGTAGCGATTACCTATTTCTCTCAGGCTTGTATTGACAGCATTATCAACTTCTTGAAAATCTATTTTTGAAACTACATCAAAACTTGGCATAATTATGATTAAATTTGTTTTTTGAAAAGTATAAAATTAAAAAAATATTTTTCAATATTAAGATTAAAGTTGATATTGTAACTTAAAAAAAGTTATAAATATTATTTTAATTTCTATTTTTTCTATCATTTATACAAAAAATCCTCCAAAGAATTAAAAATTCTTTTTAAAATAATATTGTTATAAAAAAAATAAAAAATATTAAAAATAAAGAGGAAAAATATATTAAAAAACAAAATTAAAGATAATATAATGGTTTTTATAATAAAATACTAAACACTAAAATAAATTTTAATTGATTTTTAATTCTTATAGCTTAAAAATATAAGTATTTAAAAAAAAGATTATTTTATATGATAAATCATATTTTTGAAAAATCTATTTTAAAACAATATGACATAAGAGGTATTATAAATAAAGACCTAAATGAAGTCGACGCTTATTTTGTAGGAAAAAGCTACGGTACAATGTTGTCTAAAATTAACAAAAAAAATTGTGTTATTGGCTACGATGCAAGATTTACTTCAAAAGACTATTCAAACGAAGTTATAAAAGGTTTAACAGAATGTGGAATTAATATAACAAATATAGGATTAGCCCCGACACCTATGGTATATTTTGCTATACAATTTTTAAAAAAAGATGCTGGTTTAATAATTACAGCTTCACACAATCCACCTGAATACAATGGTTTTAAAATGCTTACAAATGAAGATCCAATTTGGGGAAAAGATATACAGGAACTTGGTAAAATAGCAGAAAAAGGAGAGTTTATAGAGAACAATAAATTAGGAAATATTGAAGAAATAGATATAAAAGAAGATTATTTTAAATTTTTATTAAATATTTTAAATAAAAATAATAAAAAAGAATTAAAAATTTGTTGGGATGCCGGCAACGGTGCCGTAGCATCTATTATTGATGATTTTGTTAAAAGATTACCCGGAAAACATATAACAATTTGTAATACAGTAGATCCTAACTTTCCAAACCACCATCCAAATCCAGAAATACCAGAAAATATGAAAATGTTAGGTGAAGAGGTTGTAAAAAATAATTGTGATTTCGGTATTGGTTTTGATGGAGATGGTGACAGAATAGGAATAGTTGATGATGAAGGTTATATGCTTTATGGTGATCAATTATTAAGTATATTTGCTAGAGATTATTTAAAATCAAATCCTGGAGAAAAAGTTATGTCAGAAGTATCTGCAAGTTTAACTTTATACAATGATATTACGGAACACGGTGGTATTCCAGTAATGTGGAGACCAGGGCATTCTATACAAAAAGCAAAAATGAAAGAAGATAACATTAAACTTGCTGGAGAAACAAGTGGACATATATTTTTTGGAGAAAACCATAATTATGACGATGCCTTATATGCATCCATAAAATTAATAAATATTTTGTCAAATATTGACGAAAAATTATCGGATATAAGAAAAGCTTTTCCAATCACCTATTCTACAAAAAAAATTAACATAAAATCTAATGATATTGATAAATTTACAGTTCCAGATGCTATAGCAGACAGAATAAAAGCACAAGGTCGTGAAGTTTGTACTGTAGAAGGAGCTAGAGTAAATAAAGCAGATGGTTGGTGGTTATGCAGAAATTCAAGTACAAGTCCACAAATGACAGTAAGATGTGAAGCTTTAAGTAGAGAAGGTTTGGAGGAATGTAAAAAAGAGTTAAAAGAACAATTACAATTAAGTAATTATGATGTAGACTTTGGAGATTGATATATTTTTATACATTTAACTAATAAATTTGATAAGATAGAGTTTTTAACTCTATCTTATTTTAGAAACTTAAAATCTTCGTCCGTTGTTTTCTATTTGTTTAATGTTATCAATACAAGCAGATATTTCATTTAGAGTTTTAATTCTTTCACCTGCTTCTGTAATATATTTATTATTACCGTCTATTATTTTTTGATTTTCAGATTTTATAAAATTTACAACATTAACTTTTAATGATGCATCTCTTCTTTCATTTATTTTAGCGATATAAATAAATTTTTTTAATTGAGATATTTTTTTATTTAAATTTTCGTTATCACTAGCATTAATAATATAATCTTCTTTAGAAAAGTCATTATTTTTTATTTTTTCATATAAAGATCGAATGTTTTGACTATTGCCAAATTCTACACTGCTTATTCCATTTTCTTCTTGAAATTTATACTTATCTTTATTTGCTTTTTCTTTTAAGGTATTTTTAAATTTTTTTTCAAATTTACCTTTAAAATTGTAAATTTTTTCTATTGTTTTTTCTAATAATTCATCCTCTTCTAAAGAATTAATTTCTTTAAGTACTTTTATTTGATTCTTTTCTATTTCAATTATCATTCTTTCTTCTATTTTTATTAGTTTTTCAATGTTATTTTTAAAATCATTGAATGATTGCATAGAATTATATGTAAAGTAACTTTCAATAAAGTTATCAGTATTTTTATTAAAATTATCAAATTTATTACAAATATTTTTATATTTATTTTTAAATTTTTTATTATATTTATAATTTTTACAATTTTTTAATTCATTTTTTATATTATGCATTACATGGCTAATATTTGAAAAATTATTTATATTTTTTAAGATATTGTATATTTCATTATAGATATTAAAAGTTTTTAAATCTATATTATTATTATTATTTAATTCTTCTATTTTTTTATTAAGTTCTTTTCTTATATTTTCTTTTTCTTTTTTATCTAAATTTTTATCATTTAATTTATTATATTCATTCAGTTTATTTTCTAATTTTGATTTTAATTCAGAGTTTTTTTTATTCTTATTTTCTAATTCTTTTTTCTTAATTCCTTTTTCGAACTTAATTTTATAAATTCTTCCTTTTTCCATAAAAGTTTTGTTTAATTTATTTTTTAATGAAACTATTCCATTTATATCTTTCTTTAATTCATATATTATTTCATAATCTTCATTTATAATATTTATAATATTTATTATATTATTATCTAACTCATTATAATCTTTATTTGATTCAAATATTTCTTTAATAAATTCATCTATTTCTTTTTCCAACTTATTTATTTCTTTTTTATTGTTTTTTCCTTCGTATTCTTTTATTTTATCATCTAATTTTTTCATTTCATCATCTAATTTTTTCATTTCATCATCATTTTTTTTTATTTCATTATCTAATTTTTTTATTTCATCATCATTTTTTTTTATTTCAGCACTTAAACTATTTATTTTATTTGTTAAATTTTCAATTTCTTCAGTATTTCCATTCAATATTTGTTTTATTTCATTTATTTCTTTATTATTTTCTTTTTTTAAATTTTCTATATCTTTATAAACCATTTCAATATTATTTTTTAATTTTTTTAAAATTATTTTATTATCAAATTTATCTAAATCTTGCATAAAAGAAGTAGCTCTAGCATGAAGTTTTTTATGAATATTATCAGCAAAAGTTATAGTAGATTCTGGGGAGTTTAAATCCCTATTACCGAGCAGATGATGTACAGTAATATTAAAATTTGTTTCAATTCTTGTAAACTGATCTTTAATTTTTTTTATAACTTTATCTATATCAACTTTTTTTGTATTTTGTATAAATGATTTTATATCAGAAATATTATCTTTGATTTTTTTGATTTCATATTTAGCATATTCAATATTTTTTTCATTTATAAAAATTCCAATTTTATCATTAATTTCTTTTATATTTAATATATTCTCAATTTCCTGAATATTATCTTCAATTTTCTGAGTATTATCTTCAATTTTCTGAATATTATTTTCAATATTTTCTTTAGATTTATTTTCTTTTATATTTTTTAAATAATTATCTGTATCTAAACGAAGATCCTTAATGGATTTTGATATTTTATTAATTTCATAATATTGAAAACCTAAACCGTTATTAAAAAAAGCCATACTAAGATAATTATAAATAGTTCCTCTTTCTTCTTCTTTTTTTTCCGTATCAGTTCTTATATTTTTATAATATTCACCAAGAAATTCCATTTTTGAGTATATATTATCTAAGTTTTTTCTTGTAGATACTCTTTTTTTTCTTAAATCATCCATTTCTTTTTCTTTTTTTTTATGATTTTTATTATTTTCGTTTTGTTTTTTTATAAATTTATTAATTTCATCTTCACATTTTTTTCTTTTTCTTTGTCTTCTTAAACTTTTTTTACTTTTTCCTATATCACTCATTTTATCTATCCTTTAATTTATTAATAATAAAAAAATATTATCATATTATAAACAATAATATTTTTACATGATTTTTTTTGAAAAATATAAATATATCATATCAAAATTTTTATAAAAGTCAACTAAAATTAACAATACAAAATATATCTATAATATAATCTCTTGATTTTAAAAAAATATATTTTATAATTAGTAATGTTATATTAATAAATATTATAAATTAAAAATGACTGATACAATTTTTGAAAAAGTAAAAAAAATAGTAATTGAGAATTTAGGTGTCGATGAATCTAAAGTTACAGAATCTAGTAGTTTTGTAGAAGATTTAGGCGCTGATAGTTTAGACCAAGTTGAATTGGTTATGGCATTTGAAGAAGAATTTGGTATTGAAATTCCTGATGATGTAGCTGAAAAAATAACAACAGTTCAAAAAGCAGTTGATTATATAGAACAAAACAGTTAAATTTAAATAAATAATTTTTTAAAAAGAGGGATTATGTCAAGAAGAGTTGTTATTACTGGAATGGGAGCTGTTACTTGTTTAGGTAACAGTGTAGATATTACATGGGAAAATATAAAAAAATCTAAATCTGGTATCTGTAAAATAACCAGATTTGATACTAGCGAAATGCCCGATAGTATTAGTAAAATAGCTGGTGAAGTGAATTTAAACGAAGAAGATGAAAATTCATTTGATCCCTCTCTATTTATAGAAAAAAAAGACTTAAAAAAAATGGATAAATTCATTTGGTATGGTATTGCTGCCAGTGATGAAGCGATAAAAGATTCTGGTTGGTTACCTACAGATGAATATGATCTTGAAAGAACTGGAGTTTTTATAGGTTCTGGCATTGGCGGTTTAGGTTCAATACAAGAAACCAGTGTAACTCAAAAAGAAAAGGGAATTAAAAGAATTAGTCCATTTTTTATTCCTTCAAGTTTAATTAATTTAATAGCTGGTAATGTATCTATAAAATACGGTTTTACTGGTCCAAATTTATCTTGTGTTACTGCTTGTGCCACTGGTACACATGCCATTGGCGAAGCTATGGAAATCATTAAAAGAGACGACGCAGATGTAATTATTGCTGGTGGAGCTGAATCTGCTATTTGTGAAATAGGAATAGGGGGCTTTTCTGCAATGCATGCATTATCAACAAAATATAATGACAATCCACAAATCGCTTCAAGGCCATGGGATAGAAATAGAGATGGTTTTGTTATGGGTGAAGGGGCAGGGATAGTAGTTTTAGAAGAATATGAACACGCTAAAAAAAGAGGTGCAAAAATATATGGTGAAGTAGTTGGTTACGGAATAAGCGGAGATGCTTATCATATAACAGCACCAGATTCTGAAGGAAGAGGCGCAAAAAGAGCCATAAAAATGGCTTTAAAAAAAGCTCAAATAAATCCTGAAGAAATAGGCTATATCAATGCACATGGAACCTCAACGCCAGTTGGTGATGTTTTAGAATTTAATGCTGTAAAAGATATATTTCAAAATTCTTTAGATAATTTATCTATGTCTTCAACAAAATCAGCTATTGGACATTTACTTGGTGCAGCCGGTTCAGTCGAAACTATTTTATCAGCAAAAGCTTTGCAAGAAGGTATTTTACCTCCAACATTGAATTTAGACGAATTAGATGAAAATTGTTCCGGTATCGATTTAATTCCACATGTAGCTAAAGAAAAAAAAGTTAATTATGTACTTTCAAATTCTTTTGGTTTTGGTGGAACTAATGCAACTTTAATATTAAAAAGAATTTAAATATTTTATAATAGCTATGCCGCTATAGCTCAGTAGGTAGAGCAACACATTGGTAATGTGTAGGTCGCCAGTTCAATTCTGGCTAACGGCACCACTTTTTTTATTGAAAATCAAGGGTTTTAGTTTTAAGATAATTTATGTGACTAAAAAGTGTTGTGCTCTTGTGACTAAATTGTGACTATTTGAAATTGTTTAATTATTTTCTCAATCATTTTATATACTAATAGTATATTTATTTTTAATATATTTAATTATCTAATATTTCCAATAAAGCATTATTATTTAGTTTAGCATATACATCTGAAGTTATAGCTATATTACTGTGACCTAATATCTCACTTATAACTTCTATCCTAACTGGTTTTATTTTTTCACCTCTGTAATTTATACCTTGTAATTTATGACTGGCAAAAGTATGTCTAAATATATGAAACCCTATATTTTTTGTATCTTTTATATTGGCTTTTTTTAAAGCAGTTTTTAAAGCTTTTTTAGGTGTGGTTTTATAATAATTACCTTTACTATCTGTAAAAATATAAAAACTATATTTAAAATCTACTTTTTGTTTATTTATTTGTTCCATTGCTTTTTTTGATAGCGGTACAAATCTTTCCTTTTTATTTTTTGATATTTCTTTTCTAACTCTAACAAAATTTATGTTTGTTTTAGGTTCTATAGATATATCTGTAAATTCCAAATTTAATGCCTCTTTTATTCTTAAGCCTGTTTCCAATAAAAAAATTATTAACCTTCTTAAATATTCATTACTATTTTCTATTATTTTTTGACATTCTTCTGGAGTTAAAAATCTTAATCTGGGCTCGTAATCTTTATAATTCTTTTTAAAATTATATCTATCGAACAAATTATTATCCAATAATTCATTTTCTATCGCATAGTTAAATATATTTTTTAATAATTTTAATTCTTTTATTAATTCCCCATCACTACAACCATTTATTTTTCTATAGTTTTCATATTCCTTAATTAATATTCTAGTTATATCGTTAATTAAAGTATCCTCTTTAAAAAAAGACAAAATACATCGAAGACATATTTTATAATTATCCAATGTTCTTTTTTTTAAAATTCTTGTTTTTTCTTCCAAAAATTTAGCAACCATAAAATCTAAAGTATGTAATATATTTTTAAAATTTACAATTTCTGATTTATCTTCTTTATTATCTTCTTCATAAAGTCTTTCTAACAATTTATATTTAAACTCTATAGCTTTTTGAATAGATCGTGTCTTAGTTGAGACCCTATTTTTAATTCCATTTCTTGTATAGGTGAACCAGTAAATATCATTTCTTTTATATAATCCTTTTTCTTGTTCTTTTGCTGACATTGTTCTTTATCTCCATTATTATTTATTTCCTTAAAAAATTCTTCTAAATTCATTACTCCATATATTTTGAGTTCTTTATTATAGAGAGTATTAGAGCTTCCAGTATTAGCTAAATTTTTTAACACTTTCATAATAGTAGGTTTTGGTAATCCCATTATATTTTTTAGTTCATTTACCATAATTAATCCATTTTTCTCCATTTTATTTCCTTTAATGTTTATTTATAATTTTCTAGTAAACTTTTTAATTCATAACTCGTTATATTGCAATTTTCTATATTATTTTTTATTCCAAATTCAAGAATAGTATTAATAATATTATTCATATCATCTTTTGTAGTTCCTTTATTTCTGCTTAAAGATTTAACTATTTTTTCCCCACTAATTAATTTATAGTGTCCTGATTTTATTCTAAAATAATAATCTACTTCTTCTATAGAAAAATTATTACCTTTAGAATTCATCCAGTTTCTACAAATATCAATCAGCATCCAATAACTTCTTAATTGTTTATTATCTGCTTTAACTAATTTCTCTATAGCAAATACCAAATACTCTTTTATTTTAAGCTTTTGTAGTTTTTCTATTATTTCAGCCAAATCTTCCTGTGTTTTAATTATTTTTTTTACCATAATTATTTAATGATTTTAATATTTTCTTAATATCTATTAAATTATTAAATTCAGTTACTATAAAATCTAATTTTTCATATCTCCTGATTATATTTTTGATTTTTTTATTTTTTTATTCATAATCTACTTCAATTATATTCCATTTTTATCTGATTTTCATACCAATCATCTTCTTCCTGTTCTTCATTTTTTTCATAATAACTATTATCGTTTTCTTCTTCTTCGGTATTTTCTTCTTTATCAAACATTTTTTCTCCTTTTCTTCTATTTCATTAAATAAATCTAAAATTTTTTCTTTTATTTCTTTGTCATTAATTTCTTTTGTAGTGCCAAACAACATATTTTTAAAATTTTTTATTTTTTTAAAACAATTCTTAATACTATGCATATTTTTACTAAATTGATTAATAGTTTTTTATTTTTGGTTATTTTTTAAGATAATTTTTACCAATCTTTATTTTTAAGAATAAAATCTAGATAATCTAAATCTTTTACTATAAAATAATAATGATTTTTAATTTTATTTTTTATCATAGCTTCAAATTCCAACTGTTCTAAAGTTTGTTTTTCATTTTTTACTTTACACTCCAACCAATATGTGATACCATTATTAAATATCAACATAAAATCAGAAACACCTCTTTTAGCTCCTTTTGCTTTTAATAAAGCTCCTGTTATAGGCGTCCTTTTTTCACCAAATGGCATATAGGTATAAAATACTAATTCTTTATGTTCTAAACTATATATAAATAAATAATTATTTACAATTTTATGTAAAACATCTTCTTTCATTTTTATATTTCTTTTTTATTTTTATTTTCAAAAAAATCAGCCACTTGTTTCCAATTTTTAGACCAATTAATCCTTAACATATAATTATAAATAGATTTAGCATTAACATTCATATAATTCTTTTCGTAAAGATAATCAGCTATTTCTTTTTCGGTAACATTATTATTCAACAATTTAGATCCATTAAAAGTATTTAAAATTTTATTAGTTAGATTATTATTTTCTTCACTAATATTAGTAGTATCACTGTCTTTATTATCATCTATAGCAAACATACCATTTAAGGCATATTTCCTAGCATAACTACTAGACGCCCCAGTCACCTGACTACCATCCATACCTTTTTTACCCTCTTCTTCTCTTGCAAAAGCACTAGTCTCTATAATACTTTTATTAGTTTCCATATCATAGAGATTGGCTGTAGCTTTTAAATAATATCTATTACCACGTTATTAATAAAATTTTTTAAAAGGATTATAGTGTGTTTAGAAAGTCCTTGATGAAGTTAAAATAAAAAAAATAAATAATTTATAAATTTATTTTTAAAAAGTTTTAAAATATTTTTATTTGTATTTGATTAATTACACATTGATTTAATTTTTAAATAAAAATATGTTAGACCTACTTATTAAAAATTACCTGATTTTTTATTTAATAAGTAGTTATATTTTTTTAAAAATAAGAAATATATTTCCAATTATATTTTCTTTAATATTTTCGTAAGTTGTATTATAATGAATAAAATCAGGATCGTTTTTATTATCGGCTAGTACTACATAATTATTAATTGTAGGGTCTGGTTGCTGTATTCTTCTTGCTTTTAAAATCCCATTTTCATTAATTAGATACAGTCTATTATGATATATATTTTTATTATTTTTATTTATTAAAATAATATCATTATTACCAATTGTAGGAAACATATAATTATAAATCATATTAGTTCCAATTATATCATTTGTATTATCTAATATAAAACTATCTATATTAATAATTTTAAATTTTTTTATTTTTAAAAAATCATCATATTGACTATTAATTATATTACTGACAAAATTAAAACTATTTGTATTTTCTATATTTTTATATTCAACATTTTCATCAAATAAATCATTTAACGAACATCTAAATATTTCACATAATTTCAATTGATTTTCATGTATTATATTTCTTTCTCCTTTTTCAAGAAACCAATAATTTTGTCTTGTCATACCTAATTTATTAGCTATCTCCTGTAAAGAATATTTGTTTTGAGTTCTAAATTTTTTTAAATTATTTGTTATTATTATTTTATTTACTTATTAAGTATAAAAGTAATTAATAATTAACATTATTTTGTAAAAAAACACTTTTGTCACAAAAATTTTGTAACTAAGTTGATTTAAAAAATAATATAATAACTTTTTTTATACAAAAAAATAACTAAAAATTTACAAAAATTACTTTAAGGAGGTTTTTATGAGTTTGAGATAGTAGATGAAAAATTGGGGTATAAAATCCTGAAAATTTTAATAAAGAATAAAATAAATTAATATAAAAATTATGTGTAATTTTAGTATATATTTTAATAATAAAATAATAGGATTAAATATGAATTTTATGGATGAAGAAGAAAATTATTTAATGAATAATTTGAATTTTTTAGATTATCTTTATAATATACAAGTTATTAGTGATAAACAATTGCTATTATTATTAATGCTATTACTATTGTTAATACCATTGTTAGTACCATTACTATTAATACTATTCATAGCATAACAATATCTATTATAGTATTTAATAAAG
>CATOLK010000016.1 GCA_951801155.1 uncultured Rickettsiales bacterium
AAAAATGAGGTAAAATTTTTTCAAAGTTTTTCCCAAATGTGTTTGAACCTGTACAGAGAAAATAAAAATTTATCAGAACTTTTTAAATTTAAAAAAATAAATTGTCTTTTAAAAAAATATTTTTAAATTAAAATAAACAAAATTATAATCTTATGACAAAAATATTTAATACTCTTTTATATCTAACAAAATTCTTAGAAAATATTTTATTTTATGAAGTATATGGTTTTCCAATTTTAATTATTGGTTTAATTAGCGGATTTTTATTTTTTTCTTTTTATCTAAAATTTCCAGCAATAAAATATCTTAAAAAAAGTTTAAAATCTATAATTGGAGCCGATGAAAGTGGCGAAGGTGGATTATTGAAATCAAAACAGTCATTATTTACAAGTTTAGCATCCGTGGTAGGTGTTGGTTGTATAGCTGGAGTTGCTACTGCTATATATGTAGGCGGTGCCGGTTCTATTTTTTGGATAGTAATAACTGCAATATTTTCAACAAATATGTCGTTTGCAGAAAATTTACTTGCTGCTAAATACAAAAATGTGAATGAAAAAGAAAAAACAGTTGAATGCGCTCCAGTTAGCTACATAAGAGGAGCTTTAAAAGATTTAAAATTAAAAAAATTCGGATTGATATTATCATCAATTTATGCTTTCTTGTATTTTATGGGTCTTTTAGGAACTCAAACATACCAAATTGGAGAAACTGTTAATCTATTAACTGAATTTGAATTTTTAGCAAATTATAAAATTTTAATAGCAGCTATATTCGATATAACAATTTTATGTATTATATATGGCGGAATAACAAAAATCGCATCAGTTTTTGATAAATTATTACCAGCAGTTTGTGGCTTATACATAATAAGTGTTTGTATAATATTGTTGTTTAATATAACAAAAATTCCAATGTCTTTACTAATAATAATTAAAGAGGCTTTCAAAATAAAATCTATAACAGGTGGAATAATTGGAGCTTTATGCACAGGTATAAAACGTGGTGTTTATTGTACAGAAGCTGGTTTAGGAAGCTCTACAACTCCATATGCAGCTATGAAGGCAGATAATCCTATTAAACAAGCAATGATGGGATCTTTAAATCCAATTTTAGTTTCCTTACTTTGTTTATTTACTGGACTAGCTATAGTTGTAAGTGGTGTTTATTTAAAAACTGATAGTGGGAATGGAATAGTTTTAACAAAAAATGCTTTTGATACGGTTTCACCCTGGTTTTCTTATGTTTTGACAATGGTAATTTCTTTACTAACTTTATCTGTTTGTATAAGTTCAGCTTTTAATGCCGAAAATGTTTATCTGCATTGTTTCGGTAAAAAAACTTTATTTATATATTTTATAATGCAATTTACTATGCTTATGGGTGGAGCGTTTTTTAAATTAGATGAAGTAATTTCAATAGCGGATACTTTGTATTTATCTATAGCAGTTCCAAATTTAATTTGTATGTTTATTGCAAGAAAAACTGTAAAAGAAATTTATTTAGATAACAAAAACTATATTTAATATAAATATATTCGTTATTTAGATAATTAAAAAATTACTTTTTAATTTTTTATTTATTATTACAATTATAAATAACATTATTTTTGTAAATACTTACTGTTTTTAATAACATATTATAATTCCTGAGCAATTTATCGCTCAGGAACTATTAGTATATGATGATTTAAACAAAAAAATTTAATCTTTTAAAATAGTAAAATTCATTAAAAAAATACCAAGCATACACACTAAACGTACATATATTTAACAACTTATAGAAAATTTTTGGTTTTGTTGTTGTTTATGAGTTTGTTCTATTGTTTCATCAATAGATTTTTTACTATTTATTGTCCTATCAAAAACTTGATGTCTTCCAATTTTTAAAGCTGTTTCTATATTTTTAAAGTCTTCTTTTGTTATTTCCATATCTTTAAGATTATTTACAAATTTATCATTACTTAATTCTCCGATAGTTTTTCTTGTTTTTTCATAGTGCTCTCTCCTATCTTTAATTACTTCATCAAACCTTTCTTTTTTTTCTTTTTCTTTTTCATTTCTAACTTCATTTACTTGTTTTGTTATATCTTTATCAATTTCTCCAATAGTTTTTTTTGCAAGATCTACAGCAGCCCCAACAACTTTACCAAAAGGTAAATCTCTTTTTGTATCAAGAAGTAATATTATGGCAGAAATAAAAATAAGTGGTGGAAAAGCTACGGCTAAACCAGCTGCACCAAAACCTAAGACACATTTAACCCCCGTTTTAGTATTATCTTTTGTTAATTCTCTATTTTTGTTTATTTCTTTTTGTGCTTCTTCATACTTTTTAGTCATATTTTCGCAAAATTCTTCTTCGTTAGTAGCTTCATGAGCAATTTTTAAAACATCTTCAGTCAAGCCATTTGCAAAATATAGACTTGCGGTTCTATAATCGTTTAATTTTTTTAAGCCATCAGCACTAGGCACATTTTTACCATATGTATTTTCAAAAAAATAGCACATAGATTCAAAATTTTCGTCAACAAATTCATGTAATTTCTTTTTTTCTCCACCAATATTTAATTCTATCTTGTCATAATTACTATTTTTAAAATGATTTAATAGATTTTCTTTTGCTTTTTCTTTATTATAATCAACAAAAAAAAATTTATTCTTAATTGCATTCGAAATAGAACCTTTAAGTATTTCAAAAGCATTTTGTATAAATCTTGTTTTTTTCTGACCTTTGCTTTCTTCTCCAGCTCTCTCAATAGCATTTGCAATAGTTGTAAAAACAGTTATACCTCTTTGTAACTCTAAATCTTTTGTTTCTTCATAATTATCATTAGCTATTTCTATATCTCTGTCTATATAAGAAATTTCTTCCGAAGAAACTGAAATTACTTTATTTAATTTTTCTTCTTTTTCGATTTGTTCTTGAGTTTTTTTATTTTTACTATCATCATTAGTGTCTGCCATAATTATTTTATTTTTTTTAATATAAAGTAATTATATAACATATTTTAATTAAAGTCAATAGATAAATAAAAAGAGTAGTGTTACCCATTTTTATCTTTATATTTTTGTTATTTTGTTATTTTCTTAGCTTTCTGTTATTTTTTTAGCTTTCTATTATTTATTATTCCATATTAATAATTTCTAGACGATAAATCACTAAGAAATTGTAATCTTGAATGACAGGATGGTTTTTATTATAAAAATAACAAATAAAAAGTAATTTTTATTATTGAAATAGTGAATATATGCAATAATAACATAAATAACGAGAAATTAAAAAATAAACACAAATATGTTAGATAAAAAAGTATAAAAACTGAGTAATATCAAAAGAATATTACTTTAGTACATTTAAAAAACTTATTTTATTGAACTTGTTTTTCTAGAAAATTTTATAAAAACAATAATTTAATAAATAGCTTTTTATTATTCAATTAATTATTAAATAGTTTTAATATTATAAGAATAATATTAAAATAAAGTTATCTTATTGACTTTTTTATATAATAATTTATATAATTTTATTATTAATATAACAATTTTGAATATTAAATAATATTTTTAACTTTTATTTTTTTAAAGAATAATAACATGCAAAATCAACCGAAAATATCTGTAATAGTTCCTATATATAAAGCAGAAAAATATTTAAAAGAATGTATAGATTCTATATTAAATCAAATTCTAAAAGACATTGAAATAATATTAGTAGATGATGGTTCTCCAGATAACTGCTCAAAGATGTGCGATGAATATGCAAAAAAGGACAACAGAATAAAAGTTATACATCAGCAAAATTTTGGTTATGGCATGGCTATAAATAAAGGTATAGAAAATGCTACTGGTGAGTATATGGGTATAGTTGAAAGTGATGATTTTATTGAAATTGATATGTATGAAACATTATACAATATTGCATTAGAAAATAATAAAATAGACATTGTTAAGTCAAGTTATTATGAAATTAGTAGAAATATTGGAAAAAGAATTAATACTTCGCTTGTAAAACTAAAATTAAAACAAAATTTATTTAATATTTATGATGATTCTAAACTTTTAATTTATCGTCCCTGTATATGGACAGCAATTTATAGATTAGATTTTATAAAGGAAAATAATATAGTTATGTTTGAAAAAAATAAAGGAATATATGCCGATAATAATTGGAAATGGGAAACTTTATTATTGGCAAAATCAATTTATTATTTAGATAAACCACTTTATAATTATAGAATAGATAATCCAAATTCGACAATTAATAAAAGAGATAATTATAACGATATTTACGATGTATATGAAGAAATAAATTCGTTCATTGACAACAAAATAAAAACAGATATCATTAAATATAAAAAAATATTAGAATATTTATATTGTTCTGAATTTAAGGATTATATGGAATTTAATATTAATAGAGTTAAAATTAAATATTTATTAAAATGTGCCTATAAAAATCACATTATATTCAACAAATGGGATCGAAATATAATTGAAAATTCAAAATTGTTAACCAATCAAGATAAAAGAATGTTTAAAAGACTTAAATCCAAATTTTGGTTTATTATAGGTTTATTTGTAATGAAGCCAATTAGAAGATTTATTTTTACTTTTAATATATCAAAAGTTGGTATACATATACAATTACTAGGAATTCAATTTACTACTAATAATTTTAAATCTAGTAGATCAGCTTTTTTAAAGTTTAATTTATCAACAAAGAAAAATTAGACATGAATAACAAAAAATATTTTAAAAATGTTGTAGTTGGCGCTGGTATATCTGGAGCTACTATAGCAAATAAAATAGTTAAATGAGGAAGTTTTAATTATAGATAAAAGAGATCATGTTGGTGGAAATTGCTTTGATTATATAGATAAAGATACAAATATTTATGTTCATAAGTATGGAACACATATTTTTCATACAGATGTTAAGGAAGTATGGAATTTTATTTCACAATATACAAAATGGTACCCATATCAGCATAAAGTTAAAGGATTAGTTGATGGGCAGGAAATACCTATTCCTTTCAACCTTAATTCAATAGAAAAAATATTTTCTAAAACAATAGCAAATAGATTGGAGGAAAAATTAATTAATATTTTTGGTTTTAATGTTAAAGTTCCAATATTAGAATTAAGAAAACAGAGTGATGATGATTTAAAATTTTTAGCAGATTATATATATGAAAAAATATTTTTAAATTATACTTTAAAGCAATGGGGATTAAAACCAGAAGAGCTTGATCCTTTAGTATCTAATAGAGTTCCTATTTATATAAGTAAAGATGATAGATATTTTCAAAATAAATATCAAGGAATCCCTTTAAATGGTTATACTGAGATTTTTAATAAAATGCTGGATAATAATTTAATAAAAATTCAATTAAATACAGAATTTAAGGATATTAAGAATCAGATTAATTGCGATAGATTATTTTATACTGGTCCTATTGATGAATATTTTGATTATTGTTTTGGTGAATTGCCCTATAGAAGTGAATATTTTGATTTTGTAACTTTGGATAAGAATTATTTCCAATCAAATTCTGTTATAAATTATCCTAATAATTATGAATGGACTAGAGTTGGAGAATATAAATACTTTTTAGATCAAAAAAATACAAATAATAAAACTGTTGTTTCTTACGAATATCCGCAACCATATAAAAACGGTATTAATGAAAGATATTATCCAATAATAAGAGAAGAAAATATAATTCTTTACAACAAATATTTAGATGAAGTAAAAAAACTGAATAATGTTTATTTTTTGGGTAGATTAGGTGATTATAAGTATTACGATATAGATAAAGCTATAGTAAGAGCTTTCGAGATTTTTAATAATTTAAAGGATTAATTAATGGCTAATTTAAAAATATTAATAAAGGAATTTTTATCTAATTTTTATTATAAGGAAAATAATCATATTATTTTGAATATTTTTGGATTAAAATTTGGAATTTTTCGGAGAATAAGAAATTGTAAAATTAAAGGTAAAAATAATTGTTTTACAATAAAATATAATGGTAGATATCCTATTTTTAATAATTTTAGAAAAGTAAAAGGTTTAAAAATAGATATCAAAGGAGATAATAATGTTATTATATTAAAATCAATTAGATTTAAGAATTGTTTTATTAAAATACATTCTTCAAATTCTACAGTAGAAATTGGTGAAAAATGTTATTTAAATAATTTAAGCGTGTCTACCCACTGTGGAAATGGACAAAAATTAAGTATTGGTGAGAAAGTTACTTGTAATCAGGCAATTATATTTTTACACGAAGAAAATACATATCTATCAATAGGTAATGATTGTATGTTATCTAGTAATATTACTATTTGGCCAACTGATAGTCATGCTATTATTGATAAAATAACAAATAAAGTATTAAATAAACCATCAAAGGTTACTATAGGAGATCATAGTTGGATCGGTTGCGGTGTTTATATATGTAAAAATGCTAAAATTCCAAATAATTCAGTTGTTGGAGCTGGAAGTGTTGTTACAAAAGGCTTTGATGAGGAAAATATAATTATTGCCGGTAATCCTGCTAAAATTATAAAAAGAAATATAAAATGGGATAGAGCTACTTCAACAATAAAGGAAAAAGAATTAAATAGCTAATTATAATTTTATTTTTTAGTATAATTTTTTTGTATTTTATTGATTTTACATTAAAAACTACTAAATAACTACTTATTAAGTGACTCTAATTTGAGATAACATAAATTGGTAATAATTAAAGAATTATAATAATAAAAAACTTGTTTTTTAAAAATTTTATGTTTTACTCTTGAACAAGAAATTAATTTTATATAGATGATTTTTAACAGGAGATTTAAAAAAATAAGTATAATAATAAGTATGTTTTGTTCATTAGTTTCAATTAATAGTAGTTTTGCTAACTATAAAAGAGCTAAAAATGTAAACGATATAGATTATATTATAAAGAATTTAAATAGACAATCAATGGAACAGTCGAATTCTATAAATAATGTTCAAAATAATAATATAGGTTTGAATAAGTTTACAGAGGAAGAAAACAAATTTAATAAGAATATAAAAAATGGAGAAATATTAAATGTTAATGAACTAATTACAAAAGAAGAAGAATTACCATTAAAATTGCACAATCTTATTGATCTTGCATTAGAAAGAAATTTAGAAACAAAACAAGCATATATTAATGTAAAACTTGCAGAATACAATTTAACAGAAGCAAAAGCAAATTATTATCCAACTATAAAAATATCTGGTGATTATTCTATAACCGATGGTGATAGTTATAAAGAAACATACGCAGATGGAAAAAAAGATCTAAGTGGTTCAATATTAGCTAGTTATAATCTTTTTGCTTTTGGAAAATATAAATTTAACGTCAATTCCATTGAACATGCTTTGAATAGTATGAAATATAGGGAAAATAATACAATTCAAGAGGTTATTTTTAGTGTTGTAGAAAATTATTATAAATTACTATCTTTAAAAGCCGAAAGAGAAGTTGCTATAGAAAATGAAAATTTAGGTTACGAAACCCTCAAGGCAGCAAATTTAAAATATAAATTAGGAATTGTTCCGTTAGTTGATAAATTAAAAGCGAATACTGCCTATTCTGAAAATAAATTAAATACTATAAAAGTTGAAAATGAAATTAAAAAGCAAAAAGCAAATCTTAATATTATTTTAAATTTAGATCCTGACTATGTTTTATATATAGAAAATCCGGAAATTAAAATAAAAAGCATAAATAAAGATATAAATTATTTTATGGAAGAAGCAAGACTTAATAGGCCAGATTTAAAGATATTATACGAACAAAAAAAACAAAAAGAACAAGAATTAAATGGAATAAAAACACAATTTTTACCAGAATTTACTATAAATGGCGGAATTAGTACTAATAAAGATATTTCTAAAGGAGCCAATAAAAAGGTTTATACAGATAGTAGTGTTTCTTTGAATGTTAGTATTCCAATATTTAATGGCTTTAGTGATACTGCAAGTATAAAAGCTAAAACAAAAGAAATTGAATTTATAGATAGGCAAATAGAACAATTGGAAAAACAAATTTCTAATGAAGTTTGGAGTTGCTATCAAGACTTTAATACAAATCAAGTAGCATTTGTAGCTAGTAAAGATCTACTAAAAAGCGCTGAAGAAAATGCTAAAATAAATTTTGGTATGTATAAAAATGGGAAAGCTTCTATTTTGGAAGTTTTAGACTCACAAAGTCAATTAAAAGATGCAAAAATGGAGTTTATAAATGCAAAATACAATTGGATAGTTTATAAAATAAAATTATTAAAAACAATTGGTAAAATGAATTTAAATAATATTATTAATATAGGAGACTTATGATTATGGTAAAAGAAACATTTTTTAAGAAAAACAGAAAAAAAGTTATTTTTTCTGTAATTCTAATTTTAGTTATTTTAATTGTATTTATATTTTCTAGAAATAAAGCAGTTAAGTTTAATATAAATAGATTTGATATAGAAAAAATAACTAGAGGAAATATAAGTAAAATTGTTACTGCAAATGGTACTATAAATCCTACGAATGTAATTTCCGTAGGAAGCCAGGTTTCTGGTAAGATAGAAAAAATTTATGTTGATTATAATGATGTAGTTAAAAAAAATCAAAGATTAGCTAAACTTGAAACAGATCTTTTAGATAGAGAACTTTCTCAAGCTATGTCACAATTAAAGCAAGCAAATTCCAATTTGAAATTAGTAGAATTAAATACAAAAAGAACAAGAGAATTATATAAAAATAATTATATATCAAAAGCTGAGTTAGATGAAGCAGAAAATAGACTTACTAATGCAAAAGAAGAATACAATATAGCAAAAACAAGATACCAAATCAGTAAAACACAATTGAGTTATGCTTATATTAATTCTCCAACTGCTGGTGTTATAGTATCAAGAGATGTGGATGAAGGACAGACTGTTGCTTCTAGTTTTTCAACTCCTACATTATTTACAGTAGCAGAAGATTTAACTAACATGCAGATAGAAACTAGTGTCTCTGAGTCAGATATAGGGATGATAAAAAATAAGGAAAATCTAGTTGTAACTTTTACAGTTGATGCATATAAAAACAAAATTTTTAATGGAAAAATAAAGCAAGTTAGGTTGAATCCAGTTATTGACTCCAATGTAGTTGTTTATAATGTGGTAATAGAAACTGATAATAAGGATGGTTTATTATTGCCTGGAATGACAGCTTATGTATCAATTACGATTGATTCTGTTGAAAATGTGTTAAGAATTCCAAATACAGTTTTAAGGTTTAGTGCTACAAAAGATACAAGACTTGCTATGGGGCTTGAGGGAATAACTAAAGAAGAAAGAGAAGAACTATCTCAAAAAATTAAAACTGGAAATTATGCTTATATCTATGTTATAGATTATAGGACTAATAAACCTAAAGGGCTTTTGGTTGAAAGAGGTATAAATGATATAGATTACACAGAAATAAGATCTAGTGAGTTACGAGAGAATGATAGAGTAATTTCTTCGTATTTAGATGCTAAAAAAACTAAGTAAAAAAAATGGCTAAAGAAATAATACAAATAAATCATTTATATAAAGATTACTTTCTTGGCGAAACAATGATACAGCCTGTTTTGAAAGATGTAAATGTAAGTGTTACAGAAGGTGAATTTGTTTCAGTTATGGGACCTTCTGGTTCTGGAAAATCAACATTTATGAACATTTTAGGGTGTTTAGATAAACCTACAAAAGGAGAGTATTTGCTTAATGAACAAAATACAGCTACTCTTGATAGAAATGAATTGGCAGAAATAAGAAATAAATATATAGGTTTTGTATTTCAAAGTTTTAATTTATTATCAAAAAGGACTATTTTTGAAAATGTTACTATGCCTATGGTTTATAAAAACAAAAGTTATAAAGAAAAAAGGACAAAGGCTTTGGAAATTTTAAAGCAAGTGAAATTAGAAAAATATATAGATCATTATCCAAACCAATTGTCTGGCGGTATGCAACAGAGAGTTGCAATTGCTAGATCTTTAATAAATGATCCTACCGTAATCTTTGCGGATGAACCTACAGGAAATCTTGATACAAAAACTAGCAATGAAATAATGGATATTTTTACAGATCTAAATGATAGATTAGGTATTAGTATTGTTATGGTTACTCATGAACCTGATATTGCTAGATATACTAAAAGATTAATTTATATAAAAGATGGAGTAAAATTGCACGATTGTAGTATAGAAGAAGCTATAAAATTGGAATTGGTTTAATTGTGTATATTTTTTATTATTGGATAATAAGCATTCACTAAAATGATGTGAAAGGAATTTAGTTATTTTTTAATAACAAAAGTATTGAATATAATTATAAGTAGTTTTATATTAGACAATATAAGAATTAAACTATAATTATTGAAAAAATATGAAAAAGTGTGATGAATTTTTTTTAAAAAATAAACCAATCTTTTTATACGGAGCAGTAAAAAAAGAACAGTTTATAAATAATAAACTTCCTGAAGTTGCTTTTATAGGAAAATCTAATGTTGGAAAATCAAGTTTAATTAACGCTATAACAAATAGTAAAATAGCAAAAACTTCAAAAACCCCTGGTAGGACTAGAGAATTAAATTTTTTTAATATAGCGAATAAATTAAATATAGTTGATATGCCTGGTTACGGCTTTGCTAAAGCTACAGAGAGTGAAAAAAATATATGGTATAATTTTATTTATGAATATTTAAATTTGAGTAAAAATTTAAAAAGAGTGTTTCTTCTTTTGGATAGTAGAAGGGGATTAAAAATAAATGATTTTGATTTTATGCAATTATTGGATAATTTAGAAATTAATTATCAAATAATTTTGACTAAGATTGATTCTTGTAAAAAAAGTGAAATAGAGGAAATTGTTAAACAAATTGAAATGGAATCAAAAAATCACAAAACTTTAGAAAAAGTTGTTTTGTGTGTAAGTTCTGAAAAAAAATATGGATTAAGTGAAGTTAGGGATGTTATAATTGGATTAATAAATTAATCTAATTTGTTTTTTTGATAAATTTTTAAATAAGAAATAAATAAAAATATTTATTATAAATGAAAAAATTTTTTATAAAATTTTAATTAAAAATTTATAAAAAATTTATATTTTTAAATTATTTTTTGTCTTCAAAAAACGGAACAAATTAACAATTTTATGTCAAAATTTTCCTTATTTTTCAATATAAACTATATACATTGATTTTTAGGAATAAAAAGTTGTCAAGTAAAAAAAATGCTTTTTTTTAAAAAAATATACTTTACTATTTTAAATTTTGTGTATATAATAAGATGTATGAATTTTTATTAAAAACAAAATAATATTTTATGTCAATTGTAGGCAATAATAGTTTTATTGATAGTAGTAATTTTGTGTCTCAAGAAGAAAAATGGGCATATGTTATAAAATCTTTCTATAAAGAATTTGGAGAAGATATCTATAAAGCTTGGATATCAAATCTAAATTTATATAGTTTAAGTGAATTTGAAATAGTTATGTCTGTTCCTACAAATTTTGTAAGAGATTGGATTAAAAGAGAATATTTCAACGGTGTTTTTAAGAGAATTAACGGTGAACAGATTTGTATAAGAAAAGGAATAAAACAAATTTTATTAGATTTTTTCCCAAATTTAGTTTCTTTTGAGATTATAATTGATAAAAATATAGGAGTGGTTAGTGAAATAAATAACTCTGATATCAATATTAATAATAATTCTTCTGAGAATAAAGTAATTAGTATATCTAAAAATGATAATTTATTTAATATTGGAACTGAATTAAATGAAAAATATACATTTGAAAATTTTGTTGTTGGACAATCAAATAAGTTAGCGTATCAAATGTGTAAAAGTTTAGTGGAAAATGAAGATATAAATTTTGGTGTAAATCCATTATTTTTATATGGTGATGTAGGTCTTGGAAAAACTCATTTATGTCAAGCTATAGCTTGGAAATTAAAAGATAATAAAGATAAACAAATTATATATTTATCTGCAGAAAGATTTATGTATTTATTTATTCAAGCTCTACAAAATCAGAGTATAAATGATTTTAAGAATAGGTTTAGAAATGTAGATACTTTAATAATAGATGATATACAGTTTATAGTTGGAAAAGATAAGACTCAAAAAGAATTTTTCTATACATTTGATACTTTGATTAGTGAGCAAAAGCAAATAATTTTAGCCTGCGATAGATCGCCTATTTATTTGGAAAATCTTGATGAAAAGTTAAAATCAAGGTTGAATGGTGGATTAATTATAGATATTAAAGAAGCGGATTATCAATTAAGGTTGGATTTAATAAAGAAAAAAGCTAGTGACTTAAATTTGAAACTTTCTAAAGGTTTACCAGAATTTATTGCTGAAAATATTATTACAAATTGTAGGGAAATTGAAGGTTGCTTAAAAAGATTGAAGATAAATCAAGATATTATGCATATTGAAATTAAAAGAGAAAATATTGAAGAAATTTTATCCGATAATTTAAATCAAGCTAAAAAAAGTATTACGATTGAAGCTATACAAAAAAAAGTTACTGAGTATTTTGATATATCTTTAGATGATTTAAAATCTGAAAAAAGAGTTAAAAATCTTGTACTTGCTAGACATGTAGCAATGTTTTTAAGTAAAAATCTTACAAATAAAAGTTTTCCAGATATAGCGAAGAAATTTAGTAATAAAAATCATGCTACAGTTATACATGCTGTTAATAAAATTAAAGCAGAAATGGAAAATAACCCTGAAATTATTGATGCAATTAATATTATAGGTAATAGTTTAAAATAAATGTATATACAAAAAATATATAAAATTTGAAAAATATATTAAAAATATACAAAATTGTCTTTGTTATTTATATAGTAAATATTAATTATTTTAATAAAAATAAATTTATATATATATAATATAAGAGATTTTTATTGTATTTAATATTTTACAAAAAAATATTGATTTATTTGAATTTTATTTTTAAAATGTGCTTACTAGTCGTGTTGGACTAATTTATTAATTAAATATATAAAAATTA
>CATOLK010000017.1 GCA_951801155.1 uncultured Rickettsiales bacterium
ATAAATAATCATAAAAATAAATAAATTTAAAAATATTCAAATATTATTGATATTTAAATATAGTTTTATGCAGGAGGTCTAATAAACAAGCCACAACCATTAGTACTTTTTATACTGATAATATTTCTATATTTCACATTATTAAATATTACAAAATATAGTGGTCAGAGAAAAAATTTCTTTACAAATGAAAATTGCGCTAGTAAAATCATTAATGTAGCAATAATTAATTTATTAATAAATTTTATAAATTAATTAGAGTTACAACTTATAATTGTTATTAATAAAAATTGAGAAAATATGTTAAAACAAATTTTCGGTTTCTCCGGAGGTTGTAACTGTCCTTGCGGAGGTAAAGGTGGAAAAGGTAAATAATTAATATTTAAATATTTTACTTTTATACCAAATAAATAATAATAGTAATATTATTATGAAAAAAATATAGGATATAATTTTAATAATTAATTTATAACAATAAAATATATCCTATATAATTTTAATTCAAAATTTCTTTTTTTAAGAATCCCATATAACCAAAAAGATTCAGTAATAATTTATATTTTTCAAATTCTCCTTTTTTACAAATATTCTGTACCAAATACATTGCTTGCTCCATTAAACCATAGTCTTCATCCAAATCTGCAACTAAATAATCTTGTTGCCCACTTTGCTTAACCCCTATAACTTCCCCAATTCCACGTATTTTTAAATCTTCTTCCGCTATAGTAAAACCATTATCCGTACTTCTCATAATATTCAGTCTTCTTATAGTGTTTTTACCACAATTTTTATAATCACAAAGTAAAATACAATAGGATTGTTTATCCCCCCGCCCTACTCTACCCCTTAATTGATGTAATTGAGAAAGTCCAAATCTCTCTGGATGATCTATAATAATAATAGTTGCGTCTTTAACATCAATACCTACTTCGATTACAGTAGTTGAAATTAATATTTTTTTTTGATTATTATTACAAAATTCTTCCATTATTGTATCTTTTTCCTTTTCTTTCATCTTTCCATGTATAAAAGCTATATTTCCTTCACCAAAAATTTCACAAAATTCATCATATTTATTTTTTACATCTGTTAAATCCATATTTTCACTTTCCTCCACCAATGGGCAAATCCAATAAACCTTTTCACCATATTTAATTTTTTCTTTAATTCTATCTATTAAATTTTCGTATTTATCAATAGTAACTATTGAAGTTATTATTTTTTTTCTATTTTGCGGTTTTTCCTTTATAACAGTTAAAGACATTTCATTGTAAATAGTTAAAGCCAATGTTCTAGGTATCGGAGTTGCTGACATTGCTAAAATATCCGTATTATTATTTTTATTTATTAGAGTAATTCTTTGTTCAACTCCAAATCTATGCTGTTCATCAATTACTATAAAAGCCAAATCACTAAATTCAACATTGTCTTCAATTAAAGCATGGGTTCCTACTAAAATATTTATTTCTCCATTTTTTAAATTATCCAATACAGTTTTTCTCTTTTTTCCTTTAATTTTCCCTGTCAAAATATCAATTTTTATACCTAGTTTATCACAAAAAATTTTTAAATTTTCATAATGCTGTACTGCTAAAATAGAAGTTGGAACCATTAAAACACATTGCTTTCCATTTTCAATATAGTTTAGCATAGAAATAAAAGCCACTATTGTTTTTCCACTACCCACATCACCTTGTAACAATCTAATCATTCTTTTATTAGAAAAAGTATCATTTTCTATTTCTTTAATAGCTGTTTTTTGATCTTCTGTTAAGTTAAATTGTAGAAATTCATTTAAAAATCTATTTTTCAATACCAACTCACCTTTAACGAGTGCTTGTTTTTCATTATGTTTTATACTATTACTTTTTACCATTGCCAATGCCAACTGTTGAGCTAAAATTTCATCAAAAGCCAATCGCTCCCTAAATTTATTATTTTTTAAATCAAAAATATTTAATGGCCTATGTAAATTGATTAAACTTTCTTTCCAACTTGTCCAATTATTTCTTTTTAAAATTTCTTCATCGAGCCATTCCGGTAAATCTGGACAATTATTTAATATAAAATCTATATTTTTTAATAAATTTTTATTAGATATATTATAGGTTAAAGGATAAATTGGTTCTAATTTTGGTATTTCATTTAAATTATTTGTTACATAATCTGGATGAACTATTTGTAGTTGTGAATTATATGTATCAACCTTTCCACTAACATATATTTCTCTATCAATAATAAATTTATTTTTTATAAAATCTTCAAAATACTTATAATATACAATATTTACAAAATTCATACCTAAATAACAGGTTATTGTATAAGGTTGTTTTGCCTTTGATGGCGGATTAAGGGCAACAACTTTAACTTTAGCAGTAATTATATCTCCATTATTTATATTTTTTACATTATCAACAATTTTTCTTTCTGTAATTCTATCTGGTAAATGTAATAATAAATCTAGTATTTTAAGATGTTCATTAGTTAAAGTTCTTTTTTTAATTAACAATCTTCTATAATCCTGTAGTGTTTTTTCACCAATTCCATTTAAATTGGAGAGTGGACTAAGTAAAAAACTCAATTCTTTCAAAATCATTTAATTTTATATTTCAACGCATTTTTAATTAAACCCAAAAACAAAGGATGTGGATTTTCCAATCTTGATTTAAATTCTGGATGAAATTGAGAAGCAATAAAATAATCATTAGCTGGTAATTCAATTATTTCTGCGAGCTTTCCATCAGGAGATAAACCAGAAAATATTAAACCATTGTCTTCAATTACTTTTTTATAATCATTATTTACTTCATATCTATGTCTGTGTCTTTCCTCTATTTCTGTTGAATTATATATTTCAGCAACTTTTGAATTTTCAGTTATTTTACATTTATAACTACCGAGCCTCATTGTTCCACCTTTTTTTGTTATATTTTTTTGATCATCCATAAGAGCTATCACAGGATTTTTTGTATTCTCATCAAATTCAAAACTATTAGCATCTTCCAAACCAACTACATTTCTTGCGAATTCTATAACAGCACATTGCATTCCTAAACAAATACCTAAAAATGGAATATTATTTTCTCTTACAAATTGTATTGTATTTATTTTTCCCTCAACTCCCCTTGAACCAAAACCGCCTGGAACAACCACTCCACCACAATCTTTCAATAATTCTTTAATTTTATTTTTATCTTTCAACTCTTCAGCATTTATCCATTTTATATTAAGCTTAACATCTAAATTTGCAGCTGCATGTTTTAAAGCCTCCACAACGGATAAATATGCATCATGCAAAGCAACATATTTTCCAACTATTCCAATAGTTACAGTTTTATCAATACTTGGTGTTATAATTTTATTTACTAAATTTTTCCAATTTTCCAAATCTGGTTCTATATTTTTCATTTGAAATTTATTTAAAATTTCATTTGCAAGTCCTTCTTTTTCTAAATATTCTGGTACTTCATAAATACTTTTCATATCTAAACACTCTATCACAGAAGTTTTTTTAACATTTGTAAATAAAGCAAGTTTATTTTTTTCACTTTCTGATAATTTGTATGAAGTTCTACAAACTAATATATCCGGTTGAATTCCTATACTTCTTAAATTCATTACACTATGCTGTGCTGGTTTAGTTTTTAATTCTTCTGTTGTATTTAAATAAGGAATTAAAACTGCATGCAAAAAAAGTGTATTTTCCTCGCCTACATCAAGTCTAAATTGTCTTATGGCTTCAAAAAAATATAGCCCTTCAATATCTCCTACAGTCCCACCCACCTCAGTTATTAAAAAATCTGGGTTATTTTTTTCTGTTGCCCTTAAAATTACGGATTTTACTTCATCGGTAATATGCGGAACTATTTGTAAAGTTTTTCCTAAATATTCTCCATTTCTTTCTTTATTTATAACATTTAAATATACTTTTCCTGAAGTTAAACTGCTATATTTATTTAAATTTACATTTGTGAATCTTTCATAATGTCCTAAGTCTAAATCTGTTTCTGCACCGTCTTCTGTGACAAATACTTCGCCGTGTTCCAATGGGTTCATTGTGCCAGGGTCAACATTTATGTATTGGTCAAATTTTTGTAAAAATACGGAATAACCTCTTGCTTTTAATAATTTTCCTATAGAGCTTGCTATTATTCCTTTTCCTAGTGAACTTACGACCCCACCTGTGATAAAAATGTATTTCGTCATTTTGTATTTGTTTTTTTTAAAATTAAGTAATTTTTTTTAAAAGTCAAATTTATAATAGACCAAACTTAAATTTATATAATTCTCTAATTTTTTATTATTCCTTCTTTTTACTGTTATTTCTACAAATATTAAAAAATAAAATAAGAAAACATACTAAAAAATAAGTTTAGAATTAAATTAGTATTTTGTTAATTAATATTAAAATATATAAAATATATTTAATTGATAAAAAATACAACCTAATAAATTTATATTATATATTATATGTACTATTATACTATAAGTTTATTTAAAAAAATAATGAAAAATATTTATGAAAAAAACTTGAAACTAAAAATTTTATATCTATAATAAAAATATTATTTTATTAAACATTTATAGAAACATTAATTAACAAGGTAAATAGAAATGGCAAATAATCAAACAGTATTATGTATATTAGATGGTTGGGGAATTCCTTTAGCAGGGGAAGAAGAGTATTCGGCGATAAATAAAGCAAAAACTCCATTTTTTGATTCTTTATTAAAAAATTATCCAAACACACAATTAGAAGCATCGGGTTTAAGTGTAGGGCTTCCTGATGGACAAATGGGTAATTCTGAAGTTGGACATACAAGTATAGGAGCTGGACGGGTTATTTTTCAAGATCTACCTAAAATAAATAAAGTTGTTCTTGATGGAAAAATGAAAAAAAATAAGATATTAAAAGATTGTATAAAAACAGTTAAAAAAACTAAAGGAAACATTCATATTTTGGGATTATTTTCAGATGGTGGAGTTCATTCACATATAAATCATATAATAGACGTAGTAAAAGTACTAGCTAAAGAAAAAATTAATATATTCATTCATTGTTTTCTAGACGGTAGAGATACACCACAAAAATCAGCTTTAAATTATCTGCAACAATTTAACGAAGAAATCGAAAGATTTAATAATGTTAAAATTGCAACTTTAAGTGGTAGATATTATGCTATGGATAGAGATAAAAATTGGGATAGAGTTGAAAAAGCCTATAATGTTATAACAAGCGGTGGTGATGAAGATTTTTCAATAAATCCTCAACATATAGTTGAAGAATCCTATCTAAATGGCGTTACTGATGAATTTATAGAACCAGTAGCTGTAAATAATTATAAAGGAATGAAGGACGGAGATGCTTTTATTTTCTGTAATTTTAGAGCAGATAGAGCTAGAGAATTATCGCAGGCTTTAGGACAAAAGGAATTTGAAGGATTTAAAAGAAACAAAATTATAGATTTTTCTTATAAAATTCAATTTACTGAATATTCAAAAGAACATAGTAAATATCTAAAAACAATGTTCCCTGCAGACGAAATTAAAAAATCTTTAGGTGAAATAGTTTCTAAAAAAGGTTTAAAACAATTAAGAATTGCTGAAACTGAAAAATATGCACATGTTACATTTTTCTTTAATGGGGGTGTAGAAAAAGAATTCGAAGGGGAAGATAGAATTTTAGTAAAATCACCATCTGTTGCTACTTATGATTTACAACCAGAAATGTCTTGTAGAGAAGTTAACGCAAAATTAATCGAAGCTATTAAGAGTAAAAAATATGATCTGTTAGTAGTAAATTTTGCAAATCCTGATATGGTAGGACATACTGGAAGTATGGAAGCTACAGTAAAGGCCATTGAAACCATTGACGAAGAGTTAAAAAAATTAGTTGAAACTGTTTTAGAAGAAAATGGAACTATTTTTATAACTGCTGATCATGGAAATGCTGAAAAAATGATAGATAAAGAAAAAAACCAACCATGTACAACACATACTACAAACAAAGTTCCATTTATTGTTGTTAGTAATAATACCAAGAATGTAAAATTGAGAGAAAAAGGAACTTTATGTGATATAGCTCCAACTGTTTTAAAAAATATGAAGTTATCCGTTCCTTTTGCTATGGGTGGTAAAACTTTGATGAAGAATTAGTTTTATCAAATTTAATTTTTATACTTTGAAAAAAATAAAACCACTATATAAATTAGTGGTTTTTTTGTTAAGTAAACATATTTCGAATAAATCAATGGGTAACATTTTTAATTTTTGCCTTTTCTTTCGCTATTCTTATAAAAACAAATCAACTAGGATTTTCATAATCAGTAATTTATCTATTATTTCTAATTTATTGAAGTTCGAATACCATTTCTAAAAAGATAAAAAATAAAAACAGAAGAATAATAACACCTATATGATAGATTTCATAAATAAAAAATCACATACTTATCGATACTATTAAAATAATTAAAAATTATAAAAACAATTTTCTGCAAAATTCCAGATTTTACTTAAAAATACTTTAAACTTTTAATATTTTTAATATATCATTCCTAAAGATCTTTTATAAATTTCAATCATATCGTCTTCTTCTCTAACCGAATTTATATCTTTTTTTCTTATAGCTATAATTTTTTTTAAAATTTTAGCATCAAAACCTTGCATAGTAGCTTCTTTATAGACTGCCGATATTTGTTCGGATATTTCTTTTTTTTCGCTTTCTAAATGTTCTATGTTTTCAACTATTTGTTTAAGTTTTAAATCAATTTCTTCGGACATAATGTTTAATAGTTTGTTTACAAAATATATTATATATTATTAAATTAATATTTTGACTAGTCAAGTGGTAAACTTAAATTCTCTAAATTCATTAATTTTAATCAAAAAACTTTTTTCATAAATGCCATAAAACTTAAATAATCAATAACATCTCAAAATTCCAAACTACATAAGTCCAGCTATCTTTATTTAAACCACCATTAATAAAACTATCTTATTTTTAAATTAATTTAACACAAACTCCTATTGATAAAATAAGGTAATTTTATTTAAAGATTTTTTAAATACGTTTAACAGGTATAAATATTTATATAATTGCTTTTTTTTTTTTTAATAATTTATATTTTAACAAAATATTAAAATAAGAATAATAATTTTCTTTACTTTTAATATTTTTAAGTTATTTTTTACCTTATTAGTAAGGGAATTTATTAAAATAATGTTTTTAATTATATTTTTGTTATTTTTTTTATTTAGTATAAATGGTACTTTTGCCGAAGTATACTTTGTTTTACCAGACAATATGAGTACCACAGAAATCAATAAAGGTATGACAAAAAAAACAATGAACAGAAACGAAAATGTTATGTATCAAATGAATAACCAATACAAGGGTAAATTAAAATACAGACCTACAAGTAATATGATCAAGGATTTTAGAAAAGGTCGTTATTACACCTCTGTTTATTATTCTCATACAGATATTGAAATTTCAAAAATAACATCTGATAAAATTGAGTATGAAGATAGTGATAAAAAAAGAAAATTTAATGATTACTTTGGTGCTTCTTTTGGTTTGTATTTAAAAAATAGTATGGGTGCAGAAATTGAATATTTTGAATACAAAAAAGATATAACTACTAAGGCCTCTGAATGTAAAGATAATTTTTTTGAGTTTGCCGCTCAAAATTATTTTATAAATTTTTTTGTTGAAAGTAATTACTCAAAATTAATACCGTTTTTAGGTATTGGAGGTGGTATTTTAAGAGGAAATATCAAAAGTGCCTTTATATCAGGACGTTTCCCAGAATTTGATTTTGCTATCATAGAAGAAAATAGTAAATTAAAAAAACCAAAACTTATTCCTATTTTTCAATTTTTTGCTGGTTTTGAATTTGCAATTACTGATGAATTAATGTTTTTTGCAAAATATAAATATTATTCTTTAAAAAAAGATATTACAACAAAAAGAACTGTAGAAAGAAACGATATAAAATCTGAACAGAATCTTAATTTTAATTTTAATAGAAATGGTTTTATTAATATAGGTTTTAAATATTTATGGTAAATAATATGATTAAAGTAGCAATAGCATGCGATAGAGCTGGAATTAAATTAAAAAATTTTTTAATCCAACAAATGAAAGAAGAGGTTGAATTTTTAGATTTAGGAACTAACAATGAAGATCCTGTTGATTATCCGGACTATGCTAAAAAAGTTGTGAAAAATGTTTTGGATAAAACAACTAATTTTGGTGTTTTGATATGTGGAACCGGTATAGGAATGTCTATGGCAGCCAATAGATATAAGGGTATAAGGGCCGGATTATGCCATAATAGCTTAGAAGCAAAATTAACCAGAGAACATAATGATGCAAATATTTTATGTTTAGGTGCTAGAATTATAGGAGAAGAGTGTGCTTTAGAAAATCTAAGGGTGTTTTTAAATACTAAATTTGCTGCCGGAAGGCATTTAAGAAGAATTGAAAAACTTGATGAAATATAATTAAAATAATTCGAACATTGTTTTTTATATAAATTCATATCAAGATCGAATTTTTCTTATTTTTACTATTAATAATATACGCGATTACTTGGTTGTAACAGAAAAATTACTTTTTAATTTGTTATTTTTATCACAAAAATAAAAGCTATCCCAATAAACCCTAAAAAATAAGGATTTTTAAATGATAGCTTCTTTTTAAATAAAAAATAAAAACTGTTAAAAACAAAGAAAAAAATTACATTAAAGTAATATTAATATAAATTTTTTAAGTACAATACCAATAATTTTATATATTATTCGTTTTCTTCGTTTCTACCCAACCTTTTTCTTTCGCCAGCCGTCAAATATTTCTTTCTTAATCTTAAATTTTTAGGTGTAACTTCTAATAATTCATCATCATTAATATAAGTTATCATTTGTTCCAAACTCATTTTATAAGGCGGAGTTAAAATCACATTTTCATCACTTCCGGCAGCTCTTACATTTGTAAGTTTTTTTTCTTTTAAAACATTAACAACAATATCATTATCTCTTACATGTTCTCCAACTATCATACCTTCGTAAACTTTTTCATGCGGTCCTACAAACATTTTTCCTCTATCCTGTATATTAAACAAAGCATAAGGAATAGCTTCACCTATATCAGTAGAAATTAAAACACCTTTTCTTAATCTTGGAATATCTCCTTTGTATTCCTGGTAAGAATTAAATAATTTATTCATTATACCAGTACCTTTTGTATCTGTCATAAATTCACTTTGATAACCTAGTAAACCTCTTGATGGAACTAAAAATACCAATCTTGTTTTCCCTACACCACAAGGTTTCATTTCTTTCATTTCACCTTTTCTTTTATTTAATTTTTCCACAACAGAACCACTATATTCGTCATCCACATCAATAACAACTTCCTCAATTGGTTCTAATTTATTTCCTTTTTCATCTACATGAAAAAGTACTTTAGGACGACCAACAGAAAGTTCAAAACCTTCTCTTCTCATCGTCTCAATTAATACACCTAATTGTAATTCTCCTCGACCACCAACTTCAAAACTATCTTTTCCTTCAGCTTCTTTTACTGTAATAGCAACATTACTCTGCTCTTCTGCTAATAATCTATCTCTTATTAATCTTGAAGTAACTTTTGTTCCTTCTTTTCCTGCTAAAGGAGAATCGTTTACACTAATAGTTATTGACATAGTAGGAGCATCAACAGGAGTTGATTGTATAGGAGTACTTACATTTAAATCGCAAATTGTATCGGAAACATTAGCTTTTTCCAATCCTGCAATAGAAACTATATCTCCAGCTTCAACTTCATCTACTGGAATTTTTTTAATTCCACTAAACATAAACATTTTTGTTAGTTTTCCTTGTTCTATTTTTTCACCATTAAGATTTACAGCCTTAATTGGCATATTAATTTTTGCTTTTCCACTATAAACTTTACCAGTCAGCATTCTTCCTACGTAGGTATTATAATCAAGAATTGTTGCTAACATTGAAAAAGGTGCGTCTTTTTCAACTTCTGGTTCTTTTACATACTCTAAAATTAAATCAAAAAGTGGTTTTAGATCTTTATGTTCATCCTCCATATCTTTTACACACCAACCATCTCTGCCAACTGCATACAATACTGGAAAATCAAGTTGTTCATCGTTCGCATTTAAATTTACAAATAAATCAAAAATTTCATCTAAAACTTCATCTGGTCTGGCATCACCTCTATCAATTTTATTTATCACAACAATAGGTTTTAATCCCAAAGCTAAAGCTTTAGACAAAACAAATTTTGTTTGTGGCATAGGACCTTCTGCTGAATCTACTAAAAGTACAACTCCATCTACCATTGATAATACACGTTCTACTTCACCTCCAAAGTCAGCATGTCCAGGAGTATCTACTATATTTATTTTTGTTCCATTATAATTTACAGAAGTGCATTTTGCTAGAATTGTAATACCTCTTTCTTTTTCTAAATCACCACTATCCATAACTCTTTCATTAATCTGTTCATGTGCTGAAAATGTGCCACTTTGTCTTAAAAGTTGATCTACAAGTGTTGTCTTCCCATGGTCTACATGGGCAATAATTGCTATGTTTCTTATACTCATTTTAAAACTGTTTAATTAAATAATAAATAAATTATTGTAACGAAGTATAACATAATATTTTAAAAAAATCAAGAAAAAAAGATTATTATTTTATATCTTCATTATTATCATTATTATTTTCATTGTTTTCCACAACTTCTTCTTCACTTTTAGCCAAAGCCACAGAAATAATTTTATCTTCTGTTCGCATTAGAGTTACTCCCTGAGTATTTCTCCCAGAAATTCTTATATCTTTAACTTTTGTCCTGATTACAGTTCCTTTTTCCGTCATCATTAAAATATCTTTATCATCTTCCACTTCTGCACTAAAAATAACATTTCCATTTCTTTTTGAAGTGATAATATTAGTTATTCCAATACCACCTCTATTTGTAGTTCTATATTCATAGGTAGAAGTTCTTTTTCCATAACCATTTTCTGTTATAGTTAAAATAAATTCCTCATCCAATGCTAATTGTTTTATTTCTTTTTCTGTTAATTTACTTAATAAATCAACATTTATCTCTGGCATTTCAACACTTTCAGGTGCTTCATTATTATTTAATTTTTCCTGTAAAATATGCTTTAAATTTACTCTTTCATTAACGGGAATTTTTAAATAAGCATCTCTTTTTTCAAAATCACATATTTTACTATTTTTTAATATAGATAAAGAAACAATTTCATTATTAGGCTCAAGTTTTACACCTCTTACTCCAGATGAACTTCTACTTTGAAAAACTCTTAAAACTTCTAATGGAAATCTTATACATTTTCCCATTTTTGAAGATAATAAAATATGATCATCATCCTCACAAAGTGCAACTTGAACTAACGCATCACCATCTTCAAGTTTTATAGCTATTTTTCCATTAGCTTGAACATTTTCAAAAACATCCATTGAATTTCTTCTAATATTTCCCTTTTTAGTAGCAAAAATAATATTTTTATTAATCCACTGTTCTTTATCACTATTTAATGGTAATACTGTTGTAATTTTTTCATCTTTTTCAAGAGGTAATAAATTTACTATTGCTCTACCTTTTGCATTGTTTCCACCAAGTGGCAATTTATAAGTTTTTAATCTATAAACAATACCTTTATTTGAGAAAAATAAAATTGGAGTATGAGTATCTGCGATAAATATATTTGCAGTTAAATCTTCTTCATGTATTGAAATTCCAGCTTTTCCTTTACCACCACGATTTTGTGCTTTGTAATTTGATAATGGAATTCTTTTAATATAACCATTTACAGTAGTTATAATTACCATGTCTTCTTTTGGAATTAAATCTTCTACATCAAAATCTGCTTGTTCTTGAATAATCTGACTTTTTCTTTTTGTACCAAAATTTTCTTTTATTTCAATTAATTCTTGTTTGATTATTTTCATTAATTCGTCATTATTTGACAAGATAAATAAATATTCTTTAATTCTAGCTGCAACTTCTCCAATTTCGTTATCTATTTTTTCATTTTCTAATCCTGTTAATTTTGATAATTTCATATCAAGAATGGCTCTAGCTTGCTCCTCAGTAAAGAAAAAATTACCTTTATCATCGATTTTATTTCTTCTATCTCCAATTAATTCAATTAAGTTTGCTACATCAACGGCTTTCCAAGATCTTGATAATAATTCATTTCTTGCTTCCGCAGTATCTTTTGATGCTTTAATTAGCTTAATTATTTCATCAATATTATCTACTGCAATTCTTAAACCAATTAAAACATGAGCTCTTTCTCTATCTTTTTTAAGTAAAAATTGAGTTCTTCTAGTTACAACTTCTTTTCTAAATTCTGTAAATAATTTGATTACATCTAAAAGCCCTAATAATTCTGGTTTTCCCTTATTTAAAGCTAACATATTAATTGGGAAATTACATTGTAATTGAGTATAAGAATATAATTGATTTAAAATTACTTCACTTACTGCATCTTTTTTCAATTCTACAACTATTCTTATACCTTCTTTATTGGATTCATCTCTTAAATCTGAAATACCTTCAATTTTTTTCTCTTTTACTAATTCTGCTATTTTCTCTACCAATGAAGATTTTACTACTTGATAAGGAATTGAAGTAATAATAATTGATTCTCTACCTTTTTTTTCTTCAATAGAAGTTTCTCCTCTCATTACAACTGTTCCTCTGCCAGTTTTTGCAGCCTGTAAATAGCCAGCTTTTCCCATAATTAAGCAATTTGTAGGAAAATCTGGAGATGGAATATAGTTTAATAATTCTTCAACAGTAATATCGTTATTTTCTATATATTTAATAACCCCATCTATTACTTCACTTAAATTATGAGGCGGAATATTTGTAGCCATACCAACAGCAATTCCAGCACTTCCATTTACAAGCAAATTAGGAAATCTTGCTGGTAAAACACTTGGCTCATTCTCTGAGCCATCATAATTTGGAATAAAGTCAACAGTATCTTT